>DASZWQ010000012.1 GCA_035546535.1 Pirellulales bacterium
TGGTCGACCGCGGCGCCGATATCCGCAGCGTGCAGGAGCTGCTCGGCCACAAAAGCCTGGTGACCACGCAGATCTACACGCACGTCAGTACCGCCGCCCTGCGCGCCGCTTACGAAAAAGCACATCCCCGGGCGAAGTAGACTGCGGGCGTTGCCACTCTGTGGAGTACGAAGGATTCTGTAGCCGGGTCTGTGACCCCGGATGCCCGCCTGTGCGACCCCGGCCTCATAGAGAGGCCGGCCACAGGAATACACTCACCTGGCCTATGCTTCGCGATATATGCTGGAGTATTGGCAGGGGCACGCATAATCTCGCGCGAGGAAGAGTCCGCATGATACGCGTGTGGATCATCGACGATCAGGAGTATATGCGCATGCGCACGGTACCCAAGATCGTGCGCGACCGGTGGCCCGATTCCGACATCACGGCCTTCGACAGCCTGGCCGCGGCGATTTATTACACGGGCTCGGTCGATCTGATCATCATCGATATCACGGCCGTCTGCCCCATCGAGCGGGCGCAGCTCGCCTACGGTCCGATATGCCAGTTGATCGACCGGCACCCGGGCACGACGCTTATCATCAATTCCGCGCTGCCGCGGTACGTGACTGACGTCGTGCGCAGCGAGGTCAAGCAATTCTCCCCTGATGCGCATGTGCTGTCATGCGGCTTTCCGTTCCACGTGAATCTGCCCAAAGTCCTGGCCGGGATCGAGGCGTGAGCCACGACGCACCGGCGGCGGACTTCGCGCTTCTCCTGTTGGCCATGCGGACGCAAGCCTTGTGTCGGCGCGGCGGGCAGACATACTGAGCGTTGCATCGAGCTTGCCGCTCGAGCCCTTTTGTCGCCCGAGCCCCAGGGTGTTTATCATGCTTGCTCGCGCTATCTTTTATGCCGCGTTGGCCACGGCTTTGCATCCACGGCCGATGCTGGCGGTCGATCCTTCAACGTGGGCGCACGACCACCTCGACGAGTTGGTCCGCTTCTATCGCCAGTTGCACCAGGCGCCGGAGCTGTCGTTTCACGAAGAGCAGACCGCCGAGACAATGGCCGCCGCACTTAAAGCCGTGGGTTGTAAGGTCACCACCGGCATTGGCGGATACGGTGTCGTCGGAATTCTGGAAAACGGCGCCGGGCCGAAAATCATGATTCGCGCCGACATGGACGCGCTGCCGGTCGTCGAGAACACGCAACTGGCTTACGCGTCGACCAAGAAGGTCAAGGACGATTCCGGCAACGACGTCGGCGTAATGCACGCCTGCGGCCATGATATTCACATGACGTGCCTGGTGGGCGTGGCCCGGTACCTGGCGGCCAACAAGGATCGCTGGAGCGGCACGATCATGTTTCTTTGCCAGCCGGCCGAAGAGCGCGGCTCGGGCGCGGCGAAGATGCTCAAGGATGGCTGCTTCGACCGCTTCTTCAAGCCTGAATATTCGCTGGCCCTGCACGTCGACGCCAATCAGCCCACCGGCACCGTCGGTTTTCACCCGGGCTACACGCTGGCGAATGTCGACAGTGTCGACATCACGTTGTATGGCAAGGGGGGGCACGGAGCTTATCCGCACGCAACGATCGACCCCATCGTGCAGGCGGCGCGGCTGATTCTCGATCTGCAAACGATCGTCAGCCGCGAGGTAAAGCCGACTGAGCCCGCCGTGATCACGGTCGGCTCGATTCACGGTGGCGCGAAGCACAATGTGATCGGCGACACTTGCCACTTGCAGATCACGGTGCGCAGCTTCAGCGACGAGGTGCGCAAGCAATTGCTGGCCGCCATTCGCCGCAAGGCGCTTGCCGCGGCCCAGAGTTCGGGCGCGGCCGAGCCCAAGATCACGGTCTCCGAGGGGACGCCGGCGATGTACAACGATCCGAAGCTGGTCGAGCGGATCGTGCCGGTGCTGAAGCGCGCATTGGGCGAGGATAAGATCGTCGACACCGAAGCGTCGATGGGAGGCGAGGATTACAGCGAATATGGTCGAGCGGGCGTGCCGATCTTCATGTTTCAGCTCGGCTCGGTAGACGCGAAGCGACTGGCCGGCCTGAAACGCGTCGAGCAGAACCCGCCATCGCTGCATTCGCCCCTCTACTATCCCGATGCCGAGGAAACGATTCAGACCGGCATCACGGCCATGTCCGAGGCGGCCATCGACTTGCTTCCCCCGAAAAAGAAGTAGCGCCGATGTCAGCGGCCCCTCGATCTCCGCTTCGCGCATTGATTCCCTGGCTGATCGCCTACGTGGTCGTGGTGGCCACGGTGCTGGCCGCTTTGCGCTATGGGCGCGAAATGGTCATCACGCGCATGGGTGATCCGGAGAGCGTGGCGGCCTGGCAGCGATGGGCCGAGGAAACACGGCGCCCCGTAGCACCGGGTGAGCCGGTCGAGCGCCGGCCGGTGAAAAGCGACGAACCCCCTGCGCTCGTTCTGATGCGCGACCATTTCGGCTCGGTGCAGGCCGTGAGCCTGGTGATCGGGACGTTCCTGTTCTGCTTTTTGGGATTTCTGGGGCACGGCATCTGGAGCCAAGGGCGCTCGGGGGCAGATCCAGCGAAACCTACTGGTCGCGACTGAGTCGGCGGCCTTTTGAGCCGCAGCACATCCGGCGGCGGCCATCGGCCAGCTAGCGAGAGCTAAGCCAGAATCGTGCGAATTCCTCGGGAAATTCTCGGTTAAATGCTTTTCGACGCCGTGGCATCTCAGTAGAATGAGGGCCAGTCGTGCGGCAGTCTGCCGGAATCGGGAGCGAGCAGTATCAACGACCGCGTTCTGCGGTTCGCTCCGGCGGCTGACCAAACGGTGAACCCTTCGTTCGGATTCGTCGAACAAAGCGATCGATTGTCCCTATGTGTTTGCGCATGCCATGCCGCACGGTCGCGGCGCGCGAGGATCGCCTCGGCGCTGACGGTGCGCGCACTTTCGGGCCACTTTGGATCATGACGATCGATGGCTTCGTTGCGCAGCAATGCACAAGGGACCACTACGGAGAAGCTCGGCGGTGAACGGTATCACCAGACGTCCCCAAAATGGTAGCAGTCGGAACAAAGCCATGATCAGCAACCTGGCCGAATCACCCGCCGTGGTCCGCCCATTTCCGCCGCGCGTACCCGACGGCATCGTCAAGGATCTCGTAAAGGTCTTCAAACTGCTCTCGGATGAAACTCGCTTGCGCGTGCTGTTGTACCTCACCCAGCAGCCCGAACTGCACGTGCGGGCCTTGTGCGAGCTGTTGGCGCAAAGCCAGCCGGCCGTCAGCCATCACTTGGCGCTGTTGCGGGTCGCCGGCTTGATCGAGTCGCGCCGCGAAGGAAAGCACAACTTCTATCACATTCTGCCCGATCGGTTCGAGACGCTGCTCGACACATTGTTCGCCAATGTGCCGCAGACCGAACGGCGCATCCGCTTCGAGGATTACGTGCTCAGCTACGCGCCGTCGGGCAGCATGGCATAAGAGGACGCAGGCTTCATTTTGCGGCCGCTTTGGCCGCTGCTTCGGCGCTCGGCAGGACCGGCGTAATGCACAATCGGCGCGAGTGTTTGCGCGCCGGGTAAAGCAAAACCTCGGCCGAGTACGAATCCTCGTCCGGCAGCGACGTAATGGCCCGCGTCGTGGCATCACCGCCGAGGCCCGCGTAGACGACGACCGAATAGCGGGCATTGTACGGATTCGATCCCGCGGCGATCACGGCCGAGCGCGCATCGCCGTACGTTTCGCCGCGGAGTTGGAATGATCCCACGTCGAATTTCACCGGCAGGGCCGCGGCAAACTTCGCCGTCACGGCGTTGGTCGCCGGCCGGCCGATCAACAACAGGTGGTGATTCTTCAGGTCGGCGTCGCTTACTTCGACGTCGCTCTGGGCCGCAATCAGCACGTTGCTCCAGCGGCGGGCGACTTTGCGCGCGAGCAAGTCGGCCGCTTCGCGTTGCGCCGCCCGATCACCCAGCGTGCCGTACACGATTAGCGTCTGTTCCGGCTCTTCTTCGAATGAAACGATCGACCAGACGCCGTGGCTCACGTCGCCCACGTTGGGCGCGCCTTTCAACCAGGGATGGAAAAACGCATCGAGCGAGCGACCGCACGCTTTCTCGGCCGCGACGCGAAATTCGTCCGTGCTCACTTCCTGTCCGGCATGCGCGGTGCCGAAACCGTCCATGAGCCGGTCGAACGTCTCGGGCCCGATTTCCTGTCGCAGCGCCGCCAGCAGCAACACGCCCTTGCCGGCGGCCATGTGATACCAGTGGTCGGTTTCCCAATCGAACCGCGTATCGGCCAGCGGCACATCGTGGCCGGAGCGTGCGACGCCGGTCAGCCATTGCGAACGGCGCGTGAAGAGCGCGACGTCCAAGTGATCGCGGGCCGCGCGGTCGAGCACTTCGCCTTTGGCGGCTGCTTCGAGCGCGCGCTCAAGCGCCACGACGCGCTCGAATCCGGCGTGCCCCGCGGCCAGCCAGGTATCGGCGTCCGATTTGGGCAAGAGCGTTCCCCGCCAGGCGGCGGAGAGCGAAACCGGCTTGTCGAAGCGATCCTCTTTTTCCTCGGGAAAGAGCTCGGCGTCGGCGAGCTTCGGCGCTTCGGCCGGCGCCTCGCCCGCCGCATCGACCGAAATCAGCGTCCAATCGTTGCTTACCAGCGGCTGCAGGCCCGGGCAGTGTTCACGATCGTCCTCCGTTGGCATCCACGCGCGCCCCAGCGGCGGGCCAAACAAGGCCCAGCTCTTCAACTCCTTGGCAAGCTTCGTGGTGGTGAACTTCGCATCGCACGAAGGAAACGCCGCGAGCGGCGCCGTCGTGAAGGCCTCGAAACCGAAATCGGCGGTCAACTTGCCTTGCTTCTCGCGGAACAAGCGCAGCCACGTCCGGTCGCGGTCGGTAGGGTGCAGCACGACGTTCCCAGGCTTGCCCCCAAGCGTGGGGAGCGATTCTTTGCGCACCTCCATGTCCTTGGCATTGTTGCAGCCCCAATAAAACCCGCGCGTGTCGCCGGGCCACTCATGGCGGCTGCTGCGCCACAGTTTGCTCTTGTGAGTGCCCAGCTCGAACATGGCGATCTCGCCGGTGTTGATATCGGCCAGCATCCATTCGTTCGAATACAGGCCGTTATTGGCCGTGGACAGGATCTTGATCGCCTGGTCGATCGTGCCCGCATATTGAACCGCCTGCCGAATACGCGAGGCGAGAACCTGCCCCGTGATGTCGAAGTCGGTCTGGCGGATCGTCGTTTCCAGCACCAGGATGCCGGCGCTGTTGATGTAATAATCGAGCCCGCTCATGATACCGCCGGGATAACTCTGCATGACGATCCGGTGGCCGGCCTTGGGGGCAATATCGAGCCACACGTTGTACTGATGCGCGTCGGCCAGGCCGCACATCGTGATGTGCCCGAAGATAATCTCACCGTCGGCCGTGGCGGGCGCCGTGGCGGCAAAGGCGCTGCAATGTTCCTCGGCGGCGTGAGGCCGTTCGGTGCTGATCGGCTGGTGATAGGTTTCGTCGTCCAGGCCGGTCGCCGTAGCATGCACGCCCGGCGTGAGATAGCTCATCTCCATGTCGGAATTGAGCGTGACGATGTCGATGAGATCGACGGGCCGATCGTCGTATTTTGCTCCCACGGCGGCGGCGCCGTCGGCGATGCCCTTCATCTCTTCCAAGTACTCGGCGTCGTAGCGGCGCAGGAACAGCGCATTCACCAGCGTGCGCACGTCGCGCCAGGCTTCCGTCGAAGCCTTGGGGCTACGGCACTTCGCGCGGGTTTTGATGAACTCCACGATCTCGGCAGCCATCAGTCTCCCGTGCTGATAGCCACGCTCGTACGGCGCGCCTTCGACGTGCAAGACGATCCAGCCCGCTTGCGGATAACGATAGCCCGCTCCGTAGCGGACGATCGTGGCAGGATCGGGCCGAAAGCTGCTGGCGCTGGCCAGCGGCTTGCGCTCGGTGATATCGGACGCCACGGGTAGTGACGCCTCGGCGGCAATCAGAGATCGCGCGCCCAGGGTCGAAACAATCGCGGCCAACAGGATCGCAGAGCGAACGATCAACATGCCGTCTCCTAACAAGCGAGTACTTCGCTCGCCGCGGCCTGCACCGCGATCGTGTCATCCGTCCGGCCTCACAGAGGCCGGCTACAGCGATGCGTGCAAGCTACCGAATCACGATTTCAGGCATCATCAGCACGACCCCCTCGCGATGGATCAATTCCAAGCGTCCCAGGGCCGTCAGTACGGCGCCCAGTCGTTGACCATCCAACTCGCGCAGGTAGGGGAGCACCGCATCCAGCAGCGGAAAGGTCTTCACGCCGAAGGCCGCTGAAAGCGATACGCCGGCCGTATCCTCGTCTTCCTCACCCAGGGCGCTGCCGAGCAGGGTTTGCAGAAACGTCTTGGGCTCGGGCAGGAGCCGCACTTCGTACTTCTCGATTTTAGCTTGCTCGGCGGCCTCCTTGATGGCGTCGTGCAGCGTCCCGATGCGGTCGACCAGGCCCAAATCCAACGCCTGCCGCCCGGTATAGACGCGCCCACCGGCCAATTCGTCGATCGGCTTTTTCAGTTTCGTCCCGCGGGCCGTTACGACGTGTCCCTTGAAGACGCCGTAGATGTCATCCATCCAACTTTGCATGCGCGTCCGTTGCGAATCGGTGAACGGATGCGACGAGCTCATGATCGAGGCGTTTACGCCGCGGCCGTAGCCCTTCCAGTTGATGCCGACCTTGTTCCACAGCCCCGAGGTCGCCAGCTTGCCACCGACCACGCCGATCGAGCCGGTGATCGTAGCTTCGTCGGCATAAACCACGTCCGAGGCGCACGAGACGTAGTACCCCCCGCTGGCCGCCACGTTGCCCATCGAGACCACGAGCGGCTTCTTGGCCTTCAAACGCTTTGTGGCCGCCAGGATCACGTCGCTGGCCGTCGCCGATCCGCCGGGCGAGTCGATGCGCAAAACGACGGCCTTCACCGCATCGTCCGCGGCCGCGTCGTCGAGCGCTTTGCGAATGGGCGTGCTGCCGGCCGACTTGCCACCGAAGCTGAGCGGACTGGCGTCGGCCGAGCCGAGCACGATCGCGCCTTCGACATTGATGATGGCCACGGTGTCTTTGGTCGACTTCTTCTTTTTGCCGCCGCCCAGCAGCTCGGCATAGAAGTTCATCATGCCCATCGGCGAAGAGAAATCGATCTGGCCTGACGCCTTGGCGGCGTACTTGGGATCGAACTTGATTTGATCGCCGAACTTCTCTTTGAGCGCCGCTTCCAGATCGTTCCGCTGCTGCACGCGGTCAATAATGCGCAGCTCGCGGGCTTTTTCTGCCGTATAGGGTCCGCCGTCGATCCACCCGCGCACCGTGGCTTCGTCGACGCCGCGTCCCTGGGCGATGCGCTGGATCGTGGTCTGGTACTCGCTATCCAAGAGCCAGTTCTGCATCTCCTCGGCTTGCTGGCTGGGCCCGTCGCGCATGAACGTCTCGGACGCGCTCTTGTAATCGCCGCAGTGGAGGAAGTCGGGCGTGACGCTGATCTTGTCCAACAGGCCGCGCAGATAGGGACTCTCGGCATAGTAGCCGGTCAGCCACAGATCGCCGGTCGGCACGACCGAGATTTCGCTGGCGCCGGCGGCCAGCACGAAATCCTGCATCGTGAGTCCGTCGGCACAGAGATAGACGTCCTTGCCCGCCGCGCGGATGTCGGCCATGCGCTGGCGAATCTCTTCGGCCTGCGGCAGGGTCACGGTCGCGCCGTCGAGCGTGATGACGACGGCTTTGACGTTTTCATCTTCGCGGGCCTTCGACATTCTTTCGATCAGGCTGTGCAGCGTGACCGATCGACTGGTCCCCATCAGGAAGTTTTCCTCGGCGGGCGTTTCGACGATCGGCCCGCGCAGGCGAAAGACCGCGACGATTGGCTTGTTCTTGGAACTTTTCTTGGTATCCGCGGCAATTCCCGGAGCAGCCGAAGCGATCGCGAGCGAAAACGCGGTTGCCAGAATCAGAAAGGGACGCATCGAGGCTTCTCCTCTGCAAGGTTTCAAGTCGCGCCAAAGGTGGTGGCCGTTTCAGGCACGAACGCGGCAATACGACGCCACAGTTCTTCGCCTCGTCGGTCGCATGATTGTTGCGCAGGTATTATAGGTCGGCCGCCCAACGGCCAGGAATAGGCTACTTCACAGTGGGTGATCGCAGCTCTGACGCCGGGGGGTTGTGATCCCTCGAAGGGACACTCGTCGATTCCCGGCCTCGTGCAGGCCGGCTGCACAAGACAGGCGCCGATATGCCTTCAGAGCAGTTCGTTGCAGGCCAGCGCCTCGGATTCGATCGCTCGGCGACGCTTGACCAGCGTGACCTCGTTGCCGCGCTCATTGAATCGCAAGTCGTCGACAAAGGTGCGCATCAGCAGCAAGCCACGGCCACTGACCTTGTCGAGGTTCACCGGATCGGTCGGATCGGGAAGCGAGGCCGGATCGAAGCCGGGCCCTTGGTCGCGAATGCGGATCACGACGTCTTCGGCCGACACGCGAACGTCGACGCGGATTTTTCGCTCGCGATACGGAGCTTCCTGCGAGCGTTCTTCCACCTGCGCGTAATAGTCTTCGTGGCTTTTCTCCATCAAGCCCGACTGAACTTCCAGATTGCCGTGGTACAAGGCGTTAACCAGCGCTTCTTCCAGCGCAATACCCAACCGCACGCGTTCGGTCTGATCGAACAGGCCGAAGCGCGCCGATTGTTCTTGCACGAAACTGATCAACGGCGGGAAGAGCGTGCAGTCGTTGGCCAGTTGGAACGTGCATTGATTCTGCAGCAAGTGGGTAAGCAGCCGGGCTTGCCCCTCGCGCGGGCGCGAGGCGTCGAGCACGGTGCCGATCGTGTCGAGCAAGGTTTCGGGCAACTGGCTCTTGGGAACGTAGCTGGCCGCGCCTCCCTGCAGCGCCTGCACCGCGATCTCTTCGTTGCCCTTGGAAGTCATCAGGATGACCGGCACGAAGGGATGACGCTCGCGAATCGCCTTCACCAGTTCCAGCCCATTCATCTCGGGCATGATCAGGTCGGTGATCACAAGTGCCGGCATGTGCTCGCGCATCATCGTCAAGGCATGCGTGCCGTTGGCCGCGAACGTGACGGAAAGGTCGGGATCCTTCTCGATCAGCCCGCCCACCACGCGACGATCAACCGGCGAATCGTCAACGACAAGAATGTTTGGCATAGCCCCGTCCTTCGCAGTTTGCCGCATCGAGCGGCATCTACGCAGTGATTCCCACGACCCTTGGTAAATCGACGAATATCCTCTCGACGCGCGCGACAAACAGGGGCACGAAGCCGGCCTCGGGCGCGCGCCCTTCGCACCCGCACGTTTCCAACACGAAGGCCTGTTCGAACAGTTCCGCCGCTCCCAAATATCGCAAGGAAGACTTGAGCGTGTGCGCGGCGCGGCGCAAACCGTCGGCATCGCCGGAGGCATTGGCTGCCCGCAATTCGTCGAGCAGTCGCGGCGTTTCTTCCAGAAAGGCCTCGGCCATCACTCGCAGCAACTGCCGGTCACCGCCCACGGTTTGCAACATGGCCGAGAAATCAAGGTCGCTCGCCGGAACGGGCGATCTCTTTTCGACTTGTGGCAACGCGTCCGCGGCGCCCTCAACGACACGATCGATGGTTTCGAACAGGTCGCGGCTGCGAATCGGCTTCGAAATATAGCTATCCATGCCCGCGGCCAGGCAACGTTCGCGATCCCCGGCCATGGCGTGGGCCGTCATGGCGATGATCGGCACGCGCGCACGGCCCGTGGCCCGTTCGCGCTCACGCAGCGCTTGCGTCGCCTGCAACCCGTCGATCTCGGGCATTTGCACGTCCATCAGCACCAGGTCGAACGATTGCACCTCGACCGCGGCGAGCGCTTCGCGGCCGTTGTTGGCCACGCACACGCAATGCCCTCGCCGCTCGAGCAACCCCACGGCCAGCTTTTGATTCACCAGGCTGTCTTCGGCCAGCAGAATGCGCAAGGGACGCACATCGCCGGCCGTGCCCGCAAACGAAACAGGCTCTTGCGCGCAGGGGATTTCGCGAGGCGCAATGGCCGCCACGATGGCGTCGAACAGCTCGGACTGCTTGACGGGCTTCATCAAATACGCCGCAATACCCAGGCGCTGGCAGCGGGCCACGTCGTCGGGCCGGTCGCCGGAAGTGAGCATCATGATGATCGCGCTTGCGAGCGCGACGTCCTCCTTGATCTGCTCGGCCAACGTGAAGCCGTCTACGTCGGGCATATTGGCGTCGGTCAACACGAGCGTGAAAGGCCGTCCCCCCCGCTGTGCTTCGCGCAAGGCCGACAAGGCCGCGGCCGCGCCGGCCACGGCGATCGGTTGCATGTGCCAGTTGCCCAGCATCTCGCACTGGATACGACGGTTCGTCGCGTTATCGTCGACGACCAGCACGCGCAGGCCTTCCAGCACGGTGACAGGGGCGGCGGGTTTGGCGATACCCTGACTATCAGCGTTCTGGAATCGGGCCGTGAAATGAAACGTGCTGCCGACCCCCTCCTCGCTTTCAACCCAGACACGACCTCCCATCAGGTCCACCAGCGCCGACGAAATGGCCAGGCCCAAGCCGGTGCCGCCAAAGCGCCGCGTGGTCGAAGTATCGGCCTGCTCGAAGGCCTTGAAGATGATCTCCTGTTTTTCCGGGGGCACGCCGACCCCGGTGTCGTGCACGGCGAAGTGCAACAGCATTCCCTCGTGATCGGTCGATTTGCGCCGAACCGTCATGACGACTTCACCCTGGTCCGTGAACTTGATGGCATTCCCAACGAGGTTGATCACAACCTGTCGCAATCGATTGGGATCGCCGACGACGATTTCAGGGATATCGGCGGCGATATCGTGAACCAGCTCGAGCCCTTTTTTGTGGGCGCGCACCGCCAGCGACTTCATCGTGTCGCCGATGCTTTCGTGAATCTCGAACGGCACCGGATCGAGGTCGAATTTGCCCGCCTCGATCTTGGAAAAGTCCAACAGGTCGTTGATGATCGACAACAGCGAATCGGCCGATTCCAGCACTAGCTTCAGATACTCGCGCTGCTCGGGAGAAAGCGGTGTATCGAGAATCAATTCGGCCATGCCGATGATGGCGTTCATCGGCGTGCGGATCTCGTGGCTCATATTGGCCAGGAAGGCCCCCTTGGCGCGATTGGCGGCCTCGGCGGCCTCTTTGGCGACGCGCAGTTCGGCTTCGTAGCGCTTGCGGCGGCTGATGTCGTGCAGAAAGGCGTGATACACGCGCGAGCCGCCAAGTTGGGCCGGCGTGATCGCGGCCTCGACCGGAAACTCGCTGCCGTCGCGACGCATCGCCGTGATCTCCACGCGCCGGTTGAGCACGGCCCCCTGCCCGCGGGTCAGCGTCTGTTGCAGCCGATTGCGGTACACTTCACGAAAGCGCTCGGGAATAATCGTTTCCGCCACGCGGCGGCCGATGGCTTCGTCGCGCGGCCAGCCGAACACCGCCTCGGCCTGCGGATTCCAATCGATGATGCGGCCTTCGCTATCCACGCCCACGAAGGCGTCGTAGGCGGTATCGATGATCAACCGCGTCCGCGCGGCATTCTCGCGCAATTTTTCTTCGGCGTGGCGGCGGGCCGAAACATCCCAGAACATTCCCTGCACGCCGCGCACCTGGCCATCGGCGCCGAGCACCGGCGCCTTGAGCACCTGCACGTGAATGACTTCGCCGGTCGGCTTCTGATGCTCTTCGACGATTTCCAGCACCCGGCCGGTGGTGAGCACTTGCTCGTCGTCGTGCCGGTACTTGTCGGCCATTTCGGCCGGAAACAGGTCGGCATCGGTCTTGCCGCGCAACTCTTCGAGCGAACGGCCGAGTGTCTCGCAAAATCGCCGATTGGCAAAGATGATCCGTCCGTCGGCATCTTTGCGAAAGATGCTCAGCGGCAGACTTTCGACCAGTGAGTGGTACAGGGCTTCGCTGTCGCGCAGCGCCGCTTCGGTTTTCTTCTGCTCGTCGACGTCGCGAAAGAAACAAAGCGATGCGGGCCGCCCTTCCCATTCGATCATCACCGAGTTGATCTCGATCCACAGCGGCAGACCGGCGGCCGTCAAGAAGCGGAATTCATACTGGTGAGGAATGTCTTCGCCGCGCAGTCGTCGCACGTACCGGTCCAGCACGAGCGGCCGGTCCTCAGGCGCGATCAGATCAGTAAACGGAATCGTGGCCAACTGCTCGCTGGGATAGCCCAGCATCTGCTGCAGCTTGGGATTGAAGAACTTGATGACCCCGTCTTGCGCGACGCAAATGGCATCGTTGGCGTTTTCAACGAGCAGGCGATACTTCTCTTCCGTCACGCGCAGGGCATCCGTAACCCGCTGCCACTCCCCTGAGTCGATCGGCTGACGTGAGTTAAGCCGATGCTCCGCCGTAGCCGGGGCCGGTTTGGCAGCTTCATCGGTCGAAGCGCCGCGGCGACGCTTGCCAAAACCAAAAGCGCAGCCCAGGGCGGCGACCCACGAAAACGCTATCAAGCTGGGGAGCACTTCGGAGATCATGGCCCCCTCGGCGCCGGCGACCGCCGGCACTTCTTTCGATCGCCGGACTGCCATCGCGAACTGTGTCGAAGCGGAAACGCAAGCCGCCCAGCGCAAACCCCTGCTGCCTATGCGGCAAGGTTTTGACACAGTCGGCCCCACGGTTCCCAATGTCGCAGACCGATTCCGCGAGTCAATGAATTTCGCAAGAATTTGCCCGCCGCCGCAGCACGTTTGACCGCGGGTGGGACGTTCCCGGATTGGCCCGCCGCTCCCCGTTTCCGTCGAAGCGTACGTCGCGCGGAAGTTAGAGATCTTGCGGTCCGGCGTCACGGACTCGCTGGACGACTGCCTCGCCAAAGGGAGCTTCGTGGAGGATTGCCTGCGATCGATGGGCCGAGGCCCGCCGCCGGCTCGCTCGGCCGCCGCCGCTGCCTCGCGTGGCGGGCCGTCGCGCTTCCTGGATGATGAGCCAGGCGGTGGGGAGCACGACCAGCGCCATGCCCGCCAACGACTCGGCCGAAAAGCTGCGTGCCCAAAACAACACGTCGAACAGCATGGCGAAGCCGACCTGGCTGAGCGCCACGACCGACACCTTGGCCGCATTGCCGGCCGTGAAGGCCTTGGTCAACAGCAGTTGGCCGATCGTGGCCGAAACGCCCACGCCCAGGAGCATGGCGATCACCTTGGCGTCGGCATAATCACGGATCGTATGACGCAGCGGAAAAAGGAAAAACGTGGCGATGCAAAACAGCGTTGCCACGGCCGAGAAGTGAACCACCACGGCCCGGACGTCGATATCGGTCAACCGGTGCAGGCCGATCATCGCCACGGCCGTCGCCATGCTGCCGAACAACACCGCCAGGGCGCCTGCGTTTGCCTCATCGCCCCCGGGCTGTTGCACCAGGACCACGCCGGCAATCGCGCAGACGATCGCCAGCCATACGCCTCCCGAGAGCTTCTCGCCCAAGAGCGGCCATGACAAAAGCGCCACCCACACAGGGAAGATGTTGGCGATCGTCAACACGTCGGCAATCGGCAGTCGCGGCAGCGCGTAGAACGTACACAGCATGCTGATGCTGCCCGCGATGCTACGCACCCACAAGGTCTTGGGCCGGAAGACCACGAATCTTGCGCCGGCCGCCAGCACCAGCGCCGTGGCAAAGACCGTCGCCAGTGCGGCGCGCACGAAGACCACCACCTGCCAATCGCAAACCGCATCCAGTCCGTGCGCAAACGCCCCCATGCAGGCAAAAGCAAAAGCACCGCAGAGCATCCAGACGTAGGGGAGCACGGAACCTCGGGCGGGTAGGCAGACGCTATGGCTGGAGCGCCCGCCGTGGTGAACCGACAGGCCTCACGACAGCCAAGACGCATTTCAAACAGAAATCGTTCGCGCTGCAAGGACAGTTTCCACGTGCTCGGGGCGGGCTTCCACGCTGCGCCGTCATGGCAGCATCGCAAAGATTGCCGGCAGCAAGCGGCCCTCGTTCGGAGCAACAGCGCGGCACCCCTTCTTGCGTCCGGGGGGGGATTTTGCCATGATGACGAGCCGGTCTCGTCGCGGGAGGCACGCTCACGGACAGGATGAACCATCCCTTGTCCACGACTCGGCCCGGGCCGTAAACTCCCCACTGGAACGGAAATGCGCACCCCTAGCTCAATTGGATAGAGCATCGGTCTACGGAACCGAAGGTTAGAGGTTCGAGCCCTCTGGGGTGTATTTGCCCTGAAGCCATGCCCACCCAAGGCACGGGCTTGCTTGCCGGTAGCGATCAGTGGCGTCCCGCCTCATCGTTGGCCGATTTGCTTACTTCGGCGTCATGCGATCGGCCTCTAGTCGCCGCAGATTCTCGGCGGCCTTCGCGTCCCTGGGATCGATCGACAGCGCCGCCTCGAACTCGGCGGCGGCCGCGCGCGCATCGCCCCGCTTTACCAGCAATTCGCCCAGCAGGTTGTGCGAGCTGGCCGACCTGGGATTGAGCGCGACCGCTTTGCGCAAGTACTGCTCGCTCTCGTCCAATTGCCCGAATGCCAGAAACGTTGCGCCGGCGTCTTCTTGAACTTGAGCGTTGTCAGGCAAACGCAGCGCGGCAATTCTTAAGGCGGCCGCGGCGTGCATGCGCATCTCGTTCATCCGCCGGCTCGCCTTCAGGAGCTGCACGAGATGGGAATGGGCGATGTACTGTTGATCGACATCCAGGTAGTCTTCGAGCGCTCGTTCGAATTCGGCCACGGCTTCGTCGGTTCGACCGAGCGCCTCGAACTCCTGCCCGATTTTGTTGTGCAACAGGTTGTGTTGGGGAAATAGCCGGGCTGCTTCTTGATACTGCGCTAGCGCCTCCTGGTGCTGGTTGTGGTCGCGCAGCCAATCACCCAGATTGTGATGGCCGGCCCAGGCGCCAGGGTTCTTGGCCACGTTGTTGCGAATGATGGTCTCATTGTCCTTGTAGGCATACGTGTCGTGGCGCGAGAGCGCGCCCAGGACGAGCAGCAGCCCGGCCGCCGCAGCCACGGCCGGGCGATCGCCGTTTGCTGAGAACGAACCGGCAACCCGCACGGCGCCCGCTACAGCCAGGGCGATCAGCGCCATGCTGGCGTGATATTGGAAGTGATCCGCGACGAACGAATACAGAAACCAGTACACGTCGAAGAAGCCGAGCGCCGGCGTCAAAACGCCGCCAAAAATCAACACCGCCGCCAGCGGCCCACGCCCGATGCGACGTCTCGCGCTCCACAGGCCGACCACCAGCGCCACGGCCGCGGCCGGAAACAGGTATTGCCAGGCGGCGCTCGCATCGATCTGCCAGCGCGGATACGTAATCGTCAGCGGGTAAGGCCACGCAAGCTTCGCGGCGTAGAACCAAACCGCCCGGCCCGCGATCAGGACCCGATCGACCAGCAAAAAGTCCCATTCCGGGCCCTCGGCGCCGATCGCCGTCTTCTCCAGCCGAATCGTGATCGTGGCAAGCGCCAAGCCGATCACAAAGAACGGGACAAGCCGGGCAACGTCGCGCAATTCCACGCGCCCGCGCTTCCACCAGAAAATAACCAACACGACCGCCGGCATGGTAAGGGTCGCACTCTTCGCGAGCACGGCGGCCGCGTAGAGCACCAGCGAGGCGACATAGAACAGCCATCGGCTCCCTTCTGCCGGCGCATCCGGCGCAAGCGCGCGCGGATCGTCGGGCGGCGAGAAACGGAGGTACGCCAGGATCGACAGAAGCGCGAACAGAGCCGAAAGCAGATTCTTGATTTCACTGGCCCACGCCACCGTCTCGACTTGCACAGGGTGAACCGCAAAGATGGCCGCGGCCAGCCAGGCGCCGGGTACGCTCAGCCGCACGAGCAATCGCCACAGCAAAAGCGAAACGCCGGCGTGCAGGCCGATGTTCACCGCGTGGTAGAGACGCGGTTCGGTGCCGCAGATTCGGTTTTCGATCCACAGCACGCTCTGGGCCAATGGGTTGTATTGGGGCGCGGTTCCCGGCTTGAACCACAGGTCTCGCAAGCCGGCGAGCGTATTGAGCTTCGAGATGCCGAACACAAACCACGAATCGTCCGAGACAAAGCCGTTGTCCAGGGCGGGCCAGTAGACGAGCACGACGATCGCGACCAGGAGGACGCCCCACGCCCAGCCCGAAAATGAGCTCACCCGCTTTACCGCCGGCGACTGGGCCGATGGCGACTGGGCCGATGGCGACGGGGCCGATGGCGACGGGGCCGCCGGCGACGGGCCTGCCGTGGACGCCGGCGTCCGCTGCCGGGTGCCCTTCGGCGGGTTCCTCGTTTTTCGACGAGCCGGTCGTGGTTCTTTGCTCATGCTGCGAGATCGCCGCGCCGATCGTTGCTTCGAATGCTGGTCGCCGGCCGCTTAGTCTTACTGCGCGAGCACGCTTCGCCAATCAGCCCTTCACCTTTTCCGCAATCGCCTGGAACTGCTCCAGGGCCGTCTGCAAGTCGTCCGCGATTTCTTGAGCCAGGACATCGGGCTCGGGCAGGTCTTCGGAATCTTCCAGGCTCTTGTCCTTGAGCCAGAAGATGTCCAGGTTCACCTTGTCCCGCTTCAGCAGGTCGTCGTAATCGAACGAGCGCCAGCGTCCGTCGGGATTCTTGTCGGCGTCCCAGTTGGGCTTTCGCAGATGACGCTTTCCCGGCTTGTAGCACGCCACGAGCTCGTCCAGGTCGGAGCGCTGCAAAGGATTCGTCTTCTGCGTGAAGTGCATGTTCGTTCGCAGGTCGTAAACCCATAGGGTCTTCGTCCAGGGCTTTTCCTGGGCCGGCCTGGCATCAAAGAACAGGACATTCGCTTTCACGCCCTGGGCGTAGAAAAGGCCTGTCGGCAGGCGTAGCAGGGTATGCACATCGCACTGCTTGAGCAGATTGCGGCGGACCGTTTCTCCCGCCCCTCCTTCAAACAGCACGTTGTCAGGCACCACGATGGCACAGCGACCATTGATCTTGAGAATGGTCTTGGCGTGCTGGAGGAAATTCAACTGCTTGTTTTTGGTCGTCGTCCAGAAGTCCTGCCGTTCGTAGGCGGCGTCTTCCTTCTCTAGTTCGCCTGCTTCATTGACGATGGCGATGCTGCTCTTCTTCCCGAAGGGAGGATTCGTCAGCACCAGGCTGAACCGTTCGCCGGGGTCGCCGGCGAGACTATCCACGCCCGATTTGATGGGGCATGGGTCAGCGTCGATGCCGTGCAGATACAGATTCATGATGCACAGCCGGGCCGTGTTGGGGACGATTTCCGCGCCCTTGGCGAACTTCGTCCGCAGGTGCTTCTTTTGGTCCTTGTCGAGCGTGCTGCCCTCGTGCTTGACCACATAGTCGTACGCAGACAGCAAGAATCCGCCCGTCCCGACGGCAGGATCGCAAACCGTGTCCTCGGCCGTGGGCTGGACGCAATCGACTATTGCCTTGATCAGCTCTCGTGGCGTGAAATACTGCCCGGCCCCCTTGGGGCTTTCGGCAGCACTCTTCGCGAGTAGCCCCTCGTAGATGTCGCCTTTAACGTCGGCATCCATCGACGACCATTTTTCCACGTCGATCAGGTCAACGATCAGCCTTCGCAATGTGGCCGGATTCTGAATCTCGGGTCGAGCCTTTTTGAAAATCTCGCCGAGCATCCCCGGCTGTTTGCCCAGTTCTTCGAGAATGTGCCGGTAGTGAGCCTCAAGCTCGTCCCCTTCTCGCTTGAGCAAGCTCTGCCAGTTGTACTTGGCGGGAACGACCGCAGGGCGGTTGTAGGGGGGCTTCGTCTGCTCGTCAGCCATTTTCAGGAACAGCAAGAACGTAATCTGCTCGGTATACGCCATGTACGACAGGCCGTCGTCCCGCAGTACATGGGCGAAGTTCCAAGCCTTGCTGACGATTTGTTGGGAGTCGGTGGACATAGGCTAGCTGCGTGCTTTCGATGCTCTTGCTTTCTTGGGACGCTTGTCCTCGCCGTTCATTTCGCCGTTGCTCGCGAATCGGTCATGCCTCGCAACTTTTAGACGGGCCAATAAGTCGGAAGCAGGCTCGTCATTCGGATCTTGTGGAACAAGCTTTCCCTCGAATGCCTGCTTGAGAATGCTTTGACGAAGGCGGGCGGCACGCTTAAGGCCATGCTCGACCGCTTGTTCCGCAGCATCAATTTGTGACAGGGCAGCCGCGACCTGCTGAAGAATCTCCTGCTGCTCTTCCAATGGAGCAAGTGGGACCGCTACAGTTCGCACATCTTCGAGGTTGAGCGTCTTTCTTGCGACTTCGTGAGCCGCCAGGGTAAGTTTTGCCCGCATTGACGACTCGCGAAGCGTCATTTCGAGGAAGTGAGGATTAGTTGATGAGGCAGTTGCAATGACGGCAACGGCACGGGCAGTATTTGCACCTGCGAGTTCCGCAGGTGCGACTGCTGTTCGCCCAATCGTGCCAACCACCGTCAAAAGCACCTCACCTCCTTGAATTATTGTCCTTTTAAATTGATTTGAGATGGCTTCGTCGATTCGCTTGAGCTTCTCAATGGCAACCTTCCCATCCGCGACATCGCACACACGGATAAGTGGCACACCTTTGTCGATATCTCGTCCCGGCTGCAATACGCCGTAGGAGATTGGCCTTTCGGCTGCGTTTTGTTGCTCGGTAGTTGCCCAGCACCATCCCTCCGGAAGCTCCGGAAGGCTAGATGTATCGGGTGGCAGCGGCTCGATGTACTTCGCCTTCCAATTCTTCGGCGGCTGCTTGCCTGCGGCGGCAAATTTGGCGAGTTGGTCGGCTTCCCATTTGCGACGGCGTTCGACCAGGATGCGTTCCAGCAGCTTCGTTGCCGGCTCGACATTCGGATGCTTGGCTCGCCACTCAGCAGTCAAGGAGCCATCGACGGCTGCCTTGAGAACGGCGGCTCGATAACGCTTGAGATTCGCCTTGGCTCGTTCCAAGGCTGCAACGCCAGCATCGAGGTTGGAGAAGAGTTCCTCGATTTTCGCGACAATCCGGCGTTGCTCGTTGGTGGGCGCAATCAGTAATTCAGATTCTTCAAAGCGTCCCTTCGTAATGTGAGCAAGGCCGGCTCCGCCATGGGCCTGCCGGATATAGGCAGTCAAGTTCTGATTGATTGCAAGACGAAGGAATCTCACGTCAAATGCATCGCGATCAAATTCGACTCTAAAGATGTGCTGATTGAGCCACGCATCCTCACCTTTCCAAATATGGGCACCGAACGAGGTTCCCGGCGTGCCAGACCACGCAAAAAGTAGGTCGCCTGCACGAACGCGAAATTTTTCAGGTCGTGCGTCAGGACAGTAGTTGAAGGCTGCGTTCGGATTGTTCAGATTTTGAATCCGAATTATAGGCAGCCCCGCCGGTTTCCAATCTGACGGCTTGAAAGGGAAGCCGTTGATAAGAGTCATGATTTTCTGAACTCGTGCCCTCGCCCAGCCTCTGGGCAATCCATTGTCCTCGCTCATGCCGCCAGCCTCGCATTCAAGTCATCGAGGAGAGCGGAAAGTCCATCGCCAAAAAGTTCATACGCCTTGCCGAGCCCGCCAATCTGGTTGAAAGGCACTTCGTCCAAGTCCTCCTGCTCGATGCTCAAGCTGCTGGCGATGTGGTCCTTGATGGCATCCAGCCAGCGACGCTGGTTCGCGGTAAACGTCACGCCTGATGCCTCTTTATCGGCGAGCCACTTTCGATACCGCTCATCGACCGTCACGAGCATGGGAGCAAGCGGAGACTTTGGATCAATCGCATGGCGGACCAAGGCAACGACATCCACCAAATGCTTTCCGCCCTTTCCCTTCACGTTCTTGGGCTCGACCAGTTCGTAGGCTTGCCAAAGTCGGCCTAACGTCTCGGGCTGTGCTGGATTGACGTAGAACGGCGGTTGATTCAGCTTCGCGGCCAGCTCCTTGACGTGCCGGAACCGCAAGCCCGCACGATAGGGGCGGCTGTACAAAATCTTCAGGGCTTCGATCTCGTCCTTGTTGTCCTCGATGAACTTCTTGAAGCTGGTCAGGATCGAGCGGGCTTTTTCCAGGGCTTCGGCGTCGAAACCGGCCCGCAACAGTTGGTCGGGCGTTTGCTCGTCGATGACCTGGGTCAGCGAGCTCCTGGCGGCAAGAACCGCTTCGCGAAGCTTGGGATTGTGGAACGGCTTGAGAGCGGCCTGCATCTGCTGCCGCTCGACCTCGGCGAGCTGCTGTTCGGTTGGCTCCTGGTCCTGACCGAGGCCGAACTTGTCGATCGCCAATTTGGTATTCGCGTCGGGGTCGATGCTTCGAAAGAGCGCCGCGGCCAAGGCCGAAAGAGGCTTTCCCTCGGCCGCCTGGGCAATCGCCTGCTGCTGGCCTTCGCCGATCTCTTCATTCAAGCGAATCAGCTTGGCAACGAGCGACGAAACCACGTCGTCGTTGGCCATCCCTGCCGCAACGGCCTTCAAAACTTTGTCCAGTGGCACCGAGGGCTGGCGGTCGAGCGGCCTGGTGGCCGACTTTTCCTCTTCGCAAACCCCCACCGCATCGACGATGACGAAATGGGTTTTGTGCTTCGCGTCGGGCGTGACGCTTTGCAGGTCGTCGGAGTCGATGACGCGACAGCCGCGCCCCTTCATCTGCTCGAAGTAGGAGAGCGACCGGATGTTCCGCATGAAGAGCAGGCATTCGAGCGGCTTAACGTCCGTGCCCGTCGCAATCATGTCCACGGTCACGGCGATGCGTGGGTTGTAGGAGTTGCGGAAATCGGAGAGCAATTCATCCGGTTTCTTGCCG
This sequence comes from Pirellulales bacterium, assembly GCA_035546535.1. Taxonomy (NCBI): domain Bacteria; kingdom Pseudomonadati; phylum Planctomycetota; class Planctomycetia; order Pirellulales; species Pirellulales bacterium. The sequence continues at coordinate 20,755 of DASZWQ010000012.1, forward strand.
GTGCTTTTCGACGTGATTTTCTGGCAGAAGTCGTTCCCCTTGCCGAACTCCTGCCGAATGATCCGCACGATATCTTCGGCGTGCAAATCGGTCTTGGCGAACACGAGCGTCTTGGGAACTTCGGTGCGGCCTGGGAAGATTGCGGGGAGCTTTTCCTTGAACGTGCGGATCACGAGGCGGATCTGGTTCTCGGCCACGACGTCACGGTCGAGCTGATTGGCCGTGTACGTCAGGTCGTCGTCGAGGGCCTTGAATTTCTTCTCTTTGGTGCGGCGATCGCGGTGCGGCACGTAGACGTGCGGCTCAGCCGCCAGCGTCGCTCCCTCCTTGGTGATCTGCGTCTCGATCCGGTAAACGTCGTAGCCGACATTGACGCCGTCGACCACGGCCTGCTCGTGGGTGTAGTCCTGCACGAGATTGCCGTTGAAAAAGCCGATGGTCTGCTTGCTGGGGGTCGCCGTCAGGCCGATGAGGAAGGCGTCGAAATACTCCAGCACTTGCCGCCACACGTTGTAGATGCTGCGATGGCATTCATCAACGACGATAAAGTCGAACGTTTCGATCGGAATCTTGTCGTTGTAGACGACCGGAAGCGGTTCCTTGAGAAGCGACGATTCGGCCTCGAAGAGCGACCCCTCTTCGTTCTCTTCGAGAAACTCCGGCTCGCCCTTGAGCATCGAGTAGAGCCGCTGGATGGTCGTGATGCAGACCTTGGCGGCTGGGTCGATGGCGTTCTTCTTGAGATGCTGCACGCCGTATTCTTCGGTGAACTTGTAGTTGCTCACCGGGCTGACGAATTGCTGGAATTCGTTCTGAGTTTGCTGGCCCAGATTGTTCCGGTCCACCAGGAAGAGGATTCGCCTGGCCTTGGCGAACTTGATGAGGCGGTAGCAGAAATTGACGGCGGTATAGGTCTTGCCGCTGCCGGTGGCCATCTGAATGAGCGACCGCGGGCGATTGTGGGCCAAAGACTGTTCCAGATTCTGAATACTCTCGAATTGCACCCGCCACAGCCGCCCTGCATCGACCGGCGGCATCTGTCGCAGCAGCGTGCGGACCTGTTTGTCGAGATTCGCCAGTCGAATCAACTCGCTCGGCTGATGAAAGGTGAAGACTTCGCGACTGCGAGCGTCTGGCTCCAAAGAGTTCGTGAACTGCGTTACGGTGCCGGTGGACTCGTAGGCAAAGGGCAAGGGGAGATGGTAGTGCGGCAGGCCGTTCGGAAGGCCATCGGTATATTTCTTGGACTGAAGCTCGACGCCTGTGAGCGGGTGCCCTTCTGGCTTGGCCTCGACGACGCCGATGGCTTTGCCGTCCGCGTACAGCATGTAGTCGGCGAAGCCGGTCTTGAGGCGGAACTCCCGCACGGCGACACCCAGGCCGGCCGAGATATTCATCTCGTCGTAGTCCTGGACCTGCCAGCCGCAGGCGTCAAGCTGCTGGTCAATCAGCTTGCGTGCTTCTTGTTCGGGAGTCAGGCCCACTGGCGAAATCCTGGCTAGCGTCGGACGCGGGAAATACGTCGTCGCTTAAGAATTGGCTAGTGTACCAACCCCAAAATCGAGCGGCAAACCGCTACGCTGGGAAGGTTTACCGCTTGCCAAAGCGGCGTGATCAACCGCGCCGGACTGGCGGCGCGCGGTTCGACATGCAATCGCGCCGATTACCCGCCGCGGGCCTTTACCAGCGTTCGGTCGGGCGGCGGAGGATTTCGCTGACGATAATGGCGTCGCGAATGCTGTGCGGATCGCGCAGCATCTCCACGACTTCGTCGGTCGGCGCGGGGGGCGGCTCGCTTGCCGCGCTGGCCGTGGCCTGCTTGTCCGCAGCCAGCGTGCCTACCTGGTGGCTGAAGACTTGCGACAGGTGCGATTGCATCGCCGCCTCGGCCTGCACGACTTCCTTGGCTTCCACCTTCCGCTCGGCCAAGGCACGCTGCCCGAGCGGGTCGGAAAACGTGGGGCTGAGCGTACGCGGCCGGGCGGGCCGCGCAGCTTCCGCCGCGGCGGCTTCTTGCGGCGGAGCTACCGCCGGTCGTCGCTGCACGGGCGGCGGCTGCGGGGGCGGGGGAGTGCGTGTGTGCCCGGCCGTGCCGCGCTGCTGCGCGGCGCGGCGGAGGAACTCGCTGACTTCGTCGTCGACGCGCTGCTTGTCGGCCGGCGGCGGTGGGGGATTCGCGCGGGCCTGCTGCCGCGCCTTGGCTTGTTTGGCCGCCGGCGATTCGCCTCCCAGCAGCCGGTTCATGGCCCAGATCAAGAACGCCACCAGCGGCACGATCAGCCTCAACCACTCGGCGTCGGCCAGCAGTATTGCAACGGCCATCATGTCTGTGCCTTTTGCCCGTTGCGCGTCGGAGCGCCGCCGCCGGCGATGGCGGTGCGCATTTCGGTATCGGCCTGCACGTTGCGCAGCTTGTAGTAATCGAGAATGCCCAGCTTGTGGTCGCGAATGGCATCGGCAATGGCCTTGGGCACTTCGGCATCGGCCTCGACCAGTTTGGCCCGGCTTTCCTCGATCTGGGCGATCATCTCTTGTTCCTGGGCCACGGCCATGGCGCGGCGCCCTTCGGCGTTGGCGCGGGCGACGCGCATGTCGGCTTCGGCCTGATCGGCCTGCAGCCGGGCGCCGATATTGTCGCCGACGTCGATATCGGCGATATCGATCGACACGATTTCGAAGGCGGTTTGCGAATCCAGTCGGCGGGCCAGCACGGCCTTCGAAATGCGATCCGGATTGGCCAGCACTTCCAAGTGCGTCTCGGCCGAGCCGATCGCGCTGACGATACCTTCGCCGACGCGGGCGATGATCGTCTCTTCGGTCGCGCCGCCGATCACCTGCTGCAGATTGGCGCGCACCGTGACGCGCGCTTTCACCTTCAACTGAATGCCGTTCTTGGCCACCGCGTCGAGCGTTTGCCGGGCGGCGCCGCGCGGCGGGCAATCGATCACCTTGGGATAGACGCTCGTCTGCACCGCTTCCAGCACATTGCGGCCGGCCAGGTCGATGGCCGTGGCCAGCCGGAAGTCGAGGTCGATGGTCTTGGCTTTATTGGCGGCGATGATCGCGCGAATCACCAGCGGCACATTGCCGCCGGCCAGGTAGTGCGCTTCGAGCGCCTTGCTCGTGATGCCCGTCGATTCCCCCAGGCCGGCTTGCACGGCCATGATTTTGCTGCGCACGATGACCGTCGGGTTCACTTTGCGGAAGGTCATGCCCAGCAGATCGAAAATGCCGATGCTGGCGCCGGTCGTGACGCTTTGAATGTAGAGGCGGAAGTAGCGGGCGAAGATCGCAAAGAACACCAGGCCGCCGATGAGCACGGCGAACAGGATGACGATGCCAATGACGTTGCTGATCTCGGCCTGGCCGACAAGAGCCATGACGAACCCCAGTTTTTGTGAACAGGAAGCGTGCCCCAAAGCCGGCGCGCCGGACGGCGCAACGGCACGGTTAATTGTAGCGGCGCATTTGGGTGCGGGAGGGGGCCGGTGGCCTGCGCGGCACGGGCACCCGGAAAACAAGCCCCGCGCCGGACTTGGCTCATCGGCCCGCAATCACGAAAATCGACCGAAATAGCGATGCCGCCCGCTGTTACGCGAGCGGGTCTTCGAACGGGTCCAGCCCGATCGATTCGATCGATTGGTCCAACTCGGCCGGATGATCGTCGGCCTGCGGGCGCTCGTCGGTGGGGCGGACAACCACGCGGGTGCCGCGCACTTCGATCACTTTCACCCAACTGCCGGCTTCGATCGCCATGCCTTCGCTCAACGCATCGACGATCGCGCCCTCGATGTCGATCGCGCCGCTGGGAAGCATCAGCGTGCGGGCTTTGCCGATCTTGCCCACCAGCGACTTGAGATTGCGCCGCTTGTCGCTGTCGGGCAGGACTTCGTCCCCCCTGGGGAGCGGCAGCAAGATACGACGACCCAGCGGCGTTCTCGGCCACCATTGCAGGGCAAGGATCAAGCCGGCCGGCACCGCGAACACGGCCACGCCGAGCATGCCGACGCCGGACCACGGCCCATGTCGAAAGGCCAGGTACACCGCGGCCAGCATCGACAAGAACGACAGAAAGCCCAGCAGACCGCCCGAGGGCACGAACACCTCGAGCATGGCCAGCATCAAGCCGATGGCCAACAGAATGGCTGCCCAAGCCAGGTAATCCATGTTCTTACTCAAACCGGCGGCCCGTGGGCCCGTGGGCCCATTGGCATTGCGTCGTTCAAAGCGTGCTAACGGCTCAGTACCAGCATAGGAAAAAATTACAGGCACCGGAACAATCCGCCTGGCAGCCGAAGTGGCACGTTGGCAGATTGCTCCGATTCCGGCACGGGAGCAACGGCCGGATTTACCCCACCTGGCGAACCAGTACGCGATTGCCCCGCACCTCGACGACCCGCACCGAGCGATTCCGCTCGATGACCTCGCCGTCGGCGATCACGTCGACCAACTCGTCGCCAATTTGGGCCTTGCCGCTGGGTAACAAGGGGGTCGTTGTCTTGCCCTCCCGACCCAGCAGATGCTCGAACCGCGCGACCGCCTCGCGCCGATTGATGACCGACAGCTCCTCAGGCGTGGGGGGCGCCAGCATCATGCGATTGAACATCGGAGCGTGCGGCAAGTAGCGGTTAATGAGCACGGCCAAGGCCACGACGCCCGCGCCGGCCGTCGTCAATAAAATCAAGCTGTTGCGCAATTGGCTCACCTGGTACGCGTTGCGCGGCAGCACGAACGTCTGACTGGCCAAGACCAGCGAGACGATCACCAGCAATCCTCCGGCGAGCCCAAAAATTCCCACGCCCGGCAACACGAAGATTTCCAGCATCAGGCACACGACGCCCGCCAGAAACAACAGCACCTCGAGCCAGTTGGCCGAACCGCCCAGATAAGCGATCCAGAAATACAACATGAAGCACAACGCGGAGATTAATCCTCCCAGGCCGATCCCGGGAGCCTGCAACTCGGCATACAAAGCCGCCGCGCCGATCACCAGCAAGAGCCAGCTCACGCCCGGCGAATTCAATGCGTCGATCAGAACATGAGCCCAACTGGCCTCGACCAGCGCCGGATCGCCTTCCAGCCCGTAATGGCCTTTGAAATCTTCAAAATCCCGCGCCAGAAAGCGCGCTGCGCCGTACTGCGCGGCATCTTCACCAGTCAATTCGAGCGCCTGGCCATGCCGGCCGATCTGGACCCCCTGTTGCCATCCGTCGGCGTCCGCCAGCGCGGCCACGTCCTCGGGCGTGAAGTAATCCACCAGCCCGTCGCGCAATCGCGTATACCGGTACACGGTCACGGCCGGATCGACCATGGCAGCGGCCACGGCCGGCGAGCGCCCTTTGCGCTTGGCGATTTCTCTGAGCGAACCGGCGATGAGCTTCGCTTCGTCATCGCTGACGTACATGGCCATCTGCCCGCCGAGCACCGCCGTGGGATTCATCACGATCTGATCGGCGGCCAGGGCAATGAAGGCGGAATCGCCGCGCGCCGCGCGCGGGATGTACGCCACGGTGCGCCGCTCGGCCGGGTTGAGGTTCGAGAGAAAATTGGCCAAATTCACGCTGTCGGTCGCCGAGCCGCCATCGGAATCGATCCACAGGCAGAAGAAATTCGTGTCGCGATCCTTGATCTCGTTCTGGATCAGCGCCTGAACTTGCTCGGCGAGCTTCGAAGTGATCGGTCCTTTGACGTCGATGCGCACCGGCCGCCAGGCGCCGTCGAGCGATGGATCGGCCTCGACCGCTTCGCGAGGCAGGCCGAGTGCCTTGGCCACTTCGGCACGGTCGCTGGCCAGACTTTTCACAAACCCCAATTCCCAAGCTCGATTGCCCGTGAAGATTCCCGGCTGACCGGCGGGCTTGATGACCTTCGGTTTCTCGAACGACTTTTGCTTACGCAGTTCGTCCAGCCGCGAGGTCAGAGCGTATTCGCGGCTGACGTCCGTCTCGACCATCACCAACTCGACCGCCGGATCCAAAAGCGCAAGCGCCACGTCGCTCGGTATGTTCATGCGCCGATTGGCGATCCCGACATAGGCGTTGCGCACCGACGGCTCGATTACCTTTTCATATTCGCCGGCCTTGCCGATCTCGGCGTCCGGGCTCATCACGATCTCGTCGCACGCCATGGCCAAGAGCACCGCGTGACCGGTGATCGTCTTGGGAATCCAGGCCACGGTCGTGGCGCCGTTGAGAGAGGGACCGGACAAAAAGTTCGCCAGATCATACGCCTGGCCGAAGTTCGCCCGGCCGGGCTCGATCTCGAAAATGAAAACGGGCCACTGGCCGGCACGCTTCGTCTCGGTCAGCACCGACTCAACGACGCGGCGAATCTGATTGTCCACCTTGTCGGTGATGGGCATCTGGATGCGCACCATCCGGCCGACGCGTCGCTCGGGGGCTGCCGCAGCCGCGGCGGGAGGATTATCGAGCGGTTTCGCACCTTCTTCATCGGCGCGTGCAGGGCCACTGGCGAGCAAGCCGACCAAAATTGCCGCGTTTGCCCAAATCGCCAGAGCGGTCAGCGCGGCCGGACTCTGTGAGCCGTCTGCCAGAACAGCTAAGACCCCAAGCCCCGTTCCCTGATGCCCAGGGCAACGACGTCTCGGCGAACTCCGTTCGAAGGACCACGATCCCATGGCTTGCCGCGCACAAAGTGTTACGCCAAAGCAGCGTAAGTAGTTACGCACTTTGGCCTTTGGCAACGGTAGATTATAGGGCACCGGTGGGTCGAGTCAATTCGCCGGACCGGGCCCTGCACCGCGCCGCGGTGCCGCGCGCGAGTAAAGATTTATGGCGCAAGGCTCTTCGGGAGCGCCGTGTTACCGACGAAGCGCCGTCGAGCGACCGCGGGTCACCTTTGTAAGCGACGAAAGCCAAAGTCACCACAACGCGCGATTCGTGATCGTCGCGACTTACTTCTTGACCGCGGGCGCCCTTGGCGGAGCGGCCTTGGCCCGGGCATCAGCCGTGGGCGGCGGCGGCTGGCTGGGCGGGAGTGCCTCGGCCGGCGGTTCCTCGACGACGTGCTGCCAGCCGATCGGCGTCGTGGGACGATTGAAGAAGCTTTTGATCTGGTCCCAGGCGCCGTTCACCTTCGTTCCGTCGAAGGTATAAACCTTGTACATCTGCGGATTGGGATCGTACAGGCGCAGCGCCGCGGGAAGCATCGTCTTTTTGTCCAGGATGACCTGCACGTGGTGGAAGTTGGCCGCGTCTTGCTGCCAGCGCGGCCAGGCTTCGATGAGGATCTGCTTCGTTTCGTCAGGCGGCGGCAGGACGCGCATCACGTAACGCTGCTTCATGGTCTCGGCCTTGGCGCCGAACACGAACGGCAGTGGCCCATTGGTGATCGCCTTGCCCTGCAGTTGTTCGGGGAGCCGGTACTCCTTGAGCTTGCGCTGCTTGGTGTCGAACTCGTAGATCGCCTTGCCATCGCACATCCAGCGCTCTTCACCCCCTTTGGTCATCTGGTACGAGCCCTTGTCCGGCGCGGCGAAGTGGATCGTCCCTTCGCAGACGCGCTTCGGCTCAGGAGGCTGGCCGGGCGCGGCCTTGGGGCCGAACACCATGTCGTACTCGAACATCGTGAAGGGGGTCGATAGTGTCTTGATCTTGTCGCTCTGTTGTTCCCAGCTCACGAGGATTTGGTCCAACTCGGCCTGCTCGGCCGGCGACAATTTGGGACCTGGCAGCGGCTGTTGAGGTGGCTGCTTCTGCGGTTGCGCCTGCTGATGCTGAGCCTGCTGCACGGGCCCGGTGCGCGGCACGCCAGGCTTGCCGCCGGCCGCCGTCGCTGCTGGCCGGGAGGCTGCCGGTTGATGCAGCGCCGCCGAAGGAGGCTGCGCCGCGGGACGTCGCGGAGTGCCCGTCGCGGGCGTTTGTACTCGCGGTGGCGTAGCGGGCGGCGCACTCGACGGAGCGTCTTGCCCGGCCGCGAACGATTGTGAAATCACAAACGCCGCTCCCACCAGCAGTCCCACGATCGTCTTGCGCAAGGCGAGCATCATTCGACGTCCCTTATGAATCGGCAGCAGCGAATTTGTCGGCCGTGGCCCTAGACCGACTCGCGGCGCAGAACCGCGCATGCCGCGAGTGCCCCAGAGCATCCATTAATGGGCGGGGATTCTAACAGCCTTGGGCGAAGGGACCTAGAGCGGTTCGGCCAGCCACGCTAGCAGGTTGCCAGCATCCTCGAAGCTGCGCAAACAATAGTCCGCGTCGAGCGCGCCGTGCGCCGGCAAGGGCTCGGCGCCGGCTGTGTAGAGCACGGTGCGCACGCCCGCGCGATTGCCCGCCTCGATGTCGAAGCGAAAGTCGCCGATAAGCGCCACGGCCGAGGGCGCCAATTGCCAGGCCGCGCAGATTTGCCAGACCGCGGTAGGGTCGGGCTTGGCCGGCGCGTCCTCACGGGCCACGACCGTGTCGAAATCGAGCGCCAGCCGCGCAAGCGTCGCTAATACGACGTCGCGCGCGTTGCGGGTGAAGATGGCCCGATGCACGCCACGCTCAGCAAGCGTGCCGAGAAAGTCCGCCACGCCCGGCATCAACGTGGCCCGATTCGCGCCTTCCCATTCGTGCCGGGCGAGAATCGCCTGGCAGCGTTGCGCTTCCTGCTCCGGTAACGATTCGATCGCTTCCAAGAGCGGTTGGCCCGGCGGCAGCCCCATCTCGCGGCGCATGGCATCGAAATCGAGGCCCGAATCGACGAGCGTGCCATCGAGATCAAAGATCACGCCGCGGACGGACAAACTGGGACTGGTGCGCACCATGCCGATTGCTTAGTCGGACTGTCATTCTGACACTAGCCCGAAGCGCCAGCGAGGGTTTTTCCGCTTTTCCCACCCTCGCTCGCGCTTCGGGCTAGTAACCGGCTCTGAAAGTGTGGACGAAGCGCTAGGGATCGCGGGCGTCTTCCAGGTACGTGTAGCCCTGCAGCCCTTCTTCGTAGAAGCGGATCAAACGGCCGGCCTGCTGGAAATCGAGACGATTCTCGCGCACCGCCATCTCGACGTCGGTGCGGAACTGCCGCACCAGGTCATTCGGATCCCACTCGACGTAATCGAGCACCTCGCGGACCGTATCTCCCTTGATCACGGTTTCCAGCACCACCTCGCCATTGTCGTTCAGGCTGACGTGTACGGCATTGGTATCGCCGAACAGGTTGTGCATATCGCCCAGGATTTCCTGGTAGGCGCCCAGCAGGAACGCGCCCAGGAAGTAGGGCTCGCCATTGAACGAGTGCAACGGCAGCGTGCGCTTCACGTCGCGGCGATCGATGAAGGAATCGATCTTGCCGTCCGAATCGCAGGTGATGTCCCCCAGCACCGAATGATGCATGGGTTGTTCATTCAGCCTGTGAATCGGCATTACCGGGAACAATTGCTTGATCGCCCAACTGTCGGGCATCGACTGAAACAGCGAGAAGTTGCAGAAGTAAGTCTCGCTCAAGAGGGCATCAAGCCCGAGCAGATCCTCGGGCACGAAATCCAACTGCCGCACGAGCCGTTGCATCTTGCGGCAGATGGCCCAGAACAGGTTCTCGGCCAGGCTGCGCTGATCGATCGACAAGTAGCCGCCGCTGAACAGGTTCATGGCCATATCGAGCGCCTGCTGCGCGTCGTGATAGCTCTCCAGCAGGTTGCGGGCGTTGAGATTATTGAGCGCGCCATACAGGTCCACGATCGGCTGCTCGGCATCGGCCGGCGGCTCGCTGGGAACATCGCTTTCGCCCAGTCCCGACACGCCCAGCACGTTGAAGATCAGCGCACTGTGATAGGCAACGATCGCACGTCCGCTTTCCGAAACGATCGTCGGATGCGGCACGTTGGCGTCGTCGCAAATGCTTTGAATGTGGTAGACGACGTCGTTGGCGTATTCCTGCAGCGAGTAGTTGACGCTCGACTCGAAATTCGTCTGCGAACCGTCGTAATCGACGCCCAGCCCGCCACCGACGTCCATGTATTCCAGCCCCGCGCCGCGGCTATAAAGCTCGGTGTAGACGCGGGCCGCTTCGTTCAGCGCCTGCTTGATGTGGCGGATATTGGGGATCTGGCTGCCGAGATGAAAGTGCAGCAGTTTGAAGCAATCCTGCATGCCGCGCTCTTTGAGCTCGTCGAGCGCGCGGAGGATCTCGGTCACGGTCAGTCCGAACTTCGAGCGGAATCCGCCCGAGCCTTGCCAGCGCCCGCCGGCCTTGGCGGCCAGCTTCACGCGCATGCCGATGTTGGGGCGCACGCCGACCTTGGCGGCGTAATCGAGGATCAAGCCCAACTCGGTGTACTTCTCGACGACGGGGATCACGCGGCGACCGATCTTCTGCGCGAGCATCGCCATCTCGATGAACTCGGCATCCTTGAAGCCGTTGCAGATGATCGGCGTGTCGTTCGAAGCCAGCGCCACCACGGCCAACAGCTCGGGCTTGGAGCCCGCCTCGAGCCCGAAATTGAACGGCTTGCCGAAGTTCAGCACTTCTTCGACGACTTGCCGCTGCTGATTCACTTTGATCGGGTAGACGCAGAAGTAGTTGCCCTTGAACTGATGATCCTTCATCGCCTGGGCGAAAGCGGAATGAATCTCGCTCAGCCGGTGCTTGAGCACGTCGGCGAAGCGGACCAGGATCGGCAGGTCGATGCCGCGCAGCTGCAACGAGTCGATCAGTTCCTTAAGATCGATGGACCGGTTCGGATCCTTCGTGGGATGCACGTGCAGGTGGCCCGACGGATGGACGGAGAAATAGCCCGCTCCCCAACGTCCGACCTCGTAAACATCCACGGCGTCGGACACGGCCCACGGCTTTACCTGCTGGTCCAGCATCGATAGTTGGCTCCCGACTGAGAAATCGACACGAATATCGTATCTTATACGACTTTGCCCCAGCGTCGAGGCGAATCGCGCCGGCCGGCGGCGAGAATCGCCGCTTGGGCCGCGCGCCGAGAGCGTGTCGCGCGGCCGGTTGCCCAGGCGCGGAACGGGCCGTGCTCTCGAAAAACGCTATACATGGTGTGAATTCTGGATAGTCTGGCGGCTGTCATTCCGCCTGCGCCAGCGCGCCAAGCGATGCCGAGGATTTTCCGTCGTGACTGAAATCAACTGGCTTGCCAGCGGCGCGGTCAGTGCCTTGTACGCCGCTGCGGCGGTTGCGCGCGGCCAGGTGCTTACCGACTCACGTCTGGCCCAGGCGCTCGCGCCGCCGGTCGAAAAGCTCTTGGCAGGCATGAGCGCAGCAGGACTCGCCGAACCTGCGTTCTGGCGGCATGCGGTGCCACTGGCGGGCACAACGGAGAATGACCACGATCTGGCCGACCAGATCGTGGGGCACATGACGGGCACTCGTCCAACTGAGGAAATGGTCGCCCGACTGGCCGGCGCCCTTCGCGACGTTCGCCAGGCCTTCGATCGCGCGCGACCGGACGCCGTTCGAGAGTTGACGTTGCGCACCGGGCCGCTCCGCGAGTTGTGGGAAGCCCGCGGGCCGGGCCATTTGGCCGCGATTCGCCGGTTCACCGAGCCCGCGGTCATTGTCCAGCGGGCGCTCGTTTATGCCGTTCCGCCGATCGCCGGTGGCGGAGGCGAGGCTTATGCGTCAGAACACGCGGTCGCCATTGAGGCGGTGCTGGCCAACCCGCACGCCGCGCTCCCCGAGGTCGTCCGGCTCGGCTGGCTGGTGGCACGCTTGGGAAGCGATGCGCTCGGCGCCGCCTCGGGCATCGCACCCTCTAAATTGTCCCGGCTCGTGGCCGTGGCCACGCTCATGCCGGCGCTCGCGGCCGCGGAATGGGTCGAGCTGGCGGCGTTCGACATTCCTACGATCGCGCTGGCGCTGCGTGCCTGGCAAGGCGTGAAGCCCGAGGATGCCGACGACCAGGCCGCGACCCTCGATCGCTGGTGGCGCACGTACAGCGAAGAGCGGCCATCCTGGGCCGCGGCGCTCGAGTCGCTCGACCGCATGCTTAAAACAACGTAATTGAGAAAGCCACAGAGGCCGCCGAGGACACCGAGGTAAGAGCCGTTAAATCAAACGACATTCCCTCAGTGATCTTGGTGACAAGTTCTTGCATTCTGAAATCGTCGCCACCGACCGCGCCGCACGATCGATTTTGTCTCGTCCGCTGGTTTCGTGCCCGGCCCTCGGCTGTTACGATTGGGCCGACATGAAGCTGTCTTTGTTCGTCACTTGTCTGGGAGACGTACTCCGGCCCGAGGTCGGTCAGGCCACTGTACGCCTGTTGCGGCGGCTGGGGCATGAAGTCGATTTTCCCGCCGACCAGACTTGCTGCGGCCAGCCGTTTTACAACTCCGGATTCGCGGATCTCGCGCGCGAACAAGCCAAGCGCACGATCGATGTCTTCGACAGCGAGCGGATCGTCGTCGTTCCCTCCGGCTCGTGCGCGGCGATGGTGAAAGTTGAATTTCCGCACCTGCTCGCCGAAGACGATCGCTGGCACGAGCGGGCCAAGGAACTGGCCAGCCGCACCTTCGAGCTGGCGGACCTGCTCGTGAACCTCTTGGGCGTCGAGGATGTGGGGGCGCGGTACCAGGGCAAGGTCGCCTATCACTATGCCTGCCATTTGCGTGGGCTGGGCCTGGCCGGTGAAGTCGAGCGACTGCTCAACCGCGTCGAAGGGCTGACCTACGTCGGCATCGAACGGCAAGATCAGTGCTGCGGCTTCGGCGGTTCGTTCTCGGTCCGCTATCCGCAGATCTCGACCGCCATGGTCACCGACAAAGTGAACTGCATCACGGCCACCGGCGCCGATGCCGTCGTGTCGACCGACGCCGGCTGCCTGATGAACATCGGCGGCCGCATGCGCCGCCTCGGGCATAAAACCGAGGTCCTGCACCTGGCCGAAATCCTCGGGCGGCGGTAGGGCGGCGTGTTCAGTAGACCCTACGATGGTCGCCGCCGCCCGACGCGTGTCGTAGAATTAAGGGCGACGTTCGAGAGGCCGCCGGACCACGCATGTCCCAAGATTTTCGGAATCTGGCTCCTATGCTTACCGACCATCTTGTCATCCCAATCCAGGCGATCGATGACGTTTGCCGTCGACATCATGTGCGACGACTGTTGATGTTCGGTTCGGCGCTTTCCCAGAGATTTTGCGCGGAAAGCGACGTCGATTTGGTCGTCGAATACGAGGCTGGGCGCACGCCTGGCTTTGTGGGACTCGGCATGTTAGAGGTTGACTTGAGCCCTCTTTTTGAAGGGCATAAGGTCGACCTGCATACTACTGGCTCGCTGAATCGCGAGTTCCGCGATCGCGTTATTGCGCAGGCCCAGGTGCTCTTTGACAGCCAGCCGCGATGAATCGCGATTGCGGCACATGCTCGAACAGGCGAGAAAGGCAGTTACACGCGCTCAAACCACTAGCCGAGACGACCTCGGCGCCAACTGGGTGTCGCTCTCCCGCATAAGTTTCAGCATGCCGCAACTACCTACTTCGACGAAGCTTTTTTGACCGCATCTACAAGCATCCAGGCGCCGATCGCAGAGACAGCTAGTCCCGATGCTACAGCGAATAGCACGTCCGCATCGAGAAACAGTTTACTGGCGATCAACCGAAATCGAGCGGCTCGCCCCAGCGATGGACCGACCATCGAAGCGAATGCGTAGAGGTAAATAATCCATAGTACGCCCGCGAACACGAATGCAACCGAAATTGCGGCGTATATTACCGCCGCGAGGCGGGCGGTTCGTGATCTTGCCGACGCCATTCTCGACGTACCTTACGCGAACAGCTCTTTGATCACGCGGCCGCTGTTGGCGATCTTCATCGGGCGGTTGTTCTTGCTGGTGAAGGTGGTTTCCAGCGAGATGCCCAAGGCCTTCAGGACCGAGGCCATCAGATCCTCGCTCTTGTAGGGATCGGTCGTGACTTCGGTGCCGTCTTCGTTCGTGGCGCCGACCGTCGTGCCCCCCTTGATGCCCGAGCCGCCGACGACCACGCTCCAGCTGCGCGCCCAATGATCGCGGCCGGCGGTGCCGTTGATGCGCGGCGTGCGACCGAATTCTCCCATCCACAGGACGACGGTGTCTTGCAGCAGCCCACGCTCGTCGAGATCCTGGATGAGCGTGCTCATGGCCTTGTCGACGATGCCGAGCTGCCGCTCCAGGCCGGTAAAGACGTTGTTGTGCATGTCCCAGCCGCCGAAATCGACTTCGACGAACGGTACGCCTTCTTCGACCAGCCGGCGCGCCATCAGGCAGCCGTTACCAAAGCCGTTGCGGCCGTAAGCGTCGCGCACCTTGGCGGTTTCGTTGTTGATCTTGAAGGCCCCCATCTGCTTGCTAGTGAAGAGGGTGACGGTCTTTTCCAGGACCTTGGCATGGTCCACGGCCGCTTCGCCGCGATTCTGCCCGATGAAGCTCTTTTCGATCGAGGCCAGCATTTCCATCCGCTGGGCCAGGCGGTCTTCCTTGAGCGAAGTGGCCGCGTTCTTCACGTCGCCGTTGAAATCCACGACGAACGGCGCGTACGTCATGCCCAAGAAGCCGGGTCCCACGCTGCCGCCACCGACAGAGACAAACGGCGGAATCTGCAAGTCGCTGATGTGGTTGGCCAGCTCGTGGCTGACGACCGAGCCGTAGCCCGGGTGCTCGATCGTGGGGTTCGGCACGTAGCCGGTATGCATGTAATACCGGCCGCGCGTATGATCCGCTTCGCGCGTGCTCATCGAACGGACGATCGACAGGTGCTTCATCTGCTTGGCCATCATCGGCAGGTGCTCGCAGATTTGCATGTCGCCGGTGGTCGAGATGGGCTTGAAGCTGCCGCCGGTGGGCGCGCCGGGCTTCATGTCCCAGATGTCGATCGTGCTGGGACCGCCCCCCATGTACAACAGAATCGCCGCCTTGTGGCGCCGCTTCAGGTCCTTGGTACTCGCCGCCAGCGAGTTGGTGAAGTTGATCGCCGGTATGGCCAGAGCCGAGGCGCCCGCCAGATGCTCGAGGAAGTGACGTCGCGTCATACCTGCCGGCGTGCGGAAGAGGCGATTCATGGCGGTCTCCGTTAGTCTTTGGCAAATACCCGGAAGGATTTGCCACCGAGGGCTCAGAGATCACAGAGAGGGAAAGCGCGAAAAACGTGCAGGGCGAAAATCTCTCTGTGTGCTCGGTGAACTCTGTGGCAATCCTCCTCTTTTTTGAATTCGCGGACGTGTTTGCTTAGTGGTTCAAAATGAATTCATTACTGTTGAGCAACACCCACCAGATGTCTTGCAGGGCGGCCATCCCGTCGCCGCCGCGAGCCGCCACCACAGCGTTGGCCATCTGCATTTCGCCCGCCGTGGGCTTGCGAGCCAGGGCCGACAGATACAGCACGTCGATCTTCTGGTTCGGCCGCATGTTGCTATTGGCCACTTTGTACAAGAAGCTGCCGGGCTCGTCCTTCGTGGCGTTCTGAATCAGATCGCCGTTCATCATCATCAGCGTCTGCGGAATCGTGCCGTTGAAGGTCGTTGTATCGTCTCCTTCATCGGTGCCGAAAGCGATGGTAAATTGTTCGAGCCAGGTTCCCTTGGTCTTTTCCTGCTGCTCGAAGGTGCCCTTGGTTTTGTCCGCCTCGGTGGCCACGAGGAGTGATTCGTACAACTCCTCGGCCCGCATCTGCCGCAGGTAGAAGTGGCTGAACAGCGGTTTCTCGCCCAGGGCTGGATCGTCGCGCTTGTTCTTGCTACCCATCTTGCTCGACAGCGAATACGCTTCGCTGAGCGTAATCCAGCGGATGAGCTGCTTCAGGTCATGGCCATGCGCCGAGAATTCGCGCCCCAGGGTCTCGAGCAACTCGGGATGGGACGCGGCGTTGTGCGGCCCCAGGTCGTCGATCGGCTTGGTGAAGCCGTAGCCCAGGAAGTGGGCCCACATGCGATTGACGATTGCCTTGCCCAGGTATTCGCTGCGGACGATCAGCTTGGCCAGCTCTTCGCGGCGATTCACTTCGTCGGCGTAGCCGCTGCGATTGATTTGCGTTCCGTCGACGAACGTCGGGTACGCCACCTTGGTCGTACCATCGCGCAGCTCGAAATAGATTTCCGCTTCCTTGGGGTTCTTATTGCTCTCGCCGGCGAAGTCTTCGTTCTCCAGCCGCGCAAAGTCGACTTCCTGATTGCGCCCGCCGAACGTCCGCAGTGCCTTCGTCTGCCGGAAGAAGGCGTTCATGCCCCAGAACTGATCCTGCTTCCATTCGTTGAACGGGTGGTTGTGGCACTGCGTGCATTGCACTTGCAGGCCGAGGAAATAACGAGCGGTCTTGGCCGTGGCCGTGGCCGCGTTTTCCTGCAGATTGTCGAGCAGGAAGTTCACCGCGCCGTTGTAGTTCTCTTCGCCCGGCTTGCTGCAGCCGGTGGCACTGACCAGTTCCGACACCATCGCGTCGTAGCTTTTGTTCTTCAAGAACGAGCGCCGCAGGTACTGCTGCATACCTTCGCGGTTCACCAGCCGACGCCGATCGCGCTGCGCCGGCGGACGACCAATCAGCAGATTGGTCCAGATGGCCGTCCAGTTGCGGGCGTATTCTTCGGTGTACTTGTCCGACTCGAGCAGCTTCTCGACCAGAGCCCGTCGCTTGGCGGCCCCTTTTTCTTTGCTCGCGGCGTAGGCCGTTAATTCATCGACCGTGGGGATACGACCGAGCACGTCGAGGTACACGCGCCGGCACCACTCACCGTCGGTAGCGACGGGCGAAGCGCTGATGCCCGCGTCTTTCCAACCTTGGCGAATCGCGGCGTCGATCCCGGCGATGATCTCGGCGTCGGTCGTACGGCTGGAGGGTTCCGCGGGTGCTTCGAGCTTGCCGTCGGCCTTCTCGACTCGATCGGCAGCCGTCGCGGTTGCGGCGACAGGGATCGTTCGGCTCGTCGTCTTGTCGGCGGCCGAGGCCAGAGCACTTCCGAAAGCTAGAAGGAGCAGTCCCGCGACTGCAGCGCACTTGCAGTTGGTGGGTTGAGTGGCCAAGGCAGAACCGATCCCTGCTGCCCGCAGAATTGGTGGAATACAGCTAGAAAATCGCGGTCGAACAACCACCGCACACGCTCGATTCTAAGCCCGGTGACGCCGTCGGTCACCATTCCGAAACCGGTCGAAAAATTTTTTGATTTTTTGATTCCGACGAGGCTAAGCGGGATAAGTTTGGCCTCAATCCTCCCAAAACGAAACAGTCCAAAGTGTATCGTTTTGCAACACATGTACGAAAACGATACAAGATACAAACGGAACGAGTCGAGAACCGTCTGCCCTTAGGAGGTTCTCGACTCGTTAGTTTTAGCGGTAGGTCGCCGGTGCCTCGCTTACCGGCCGAAGTTGGATTTTAGGGCTTGCGCGACCCTGCATCTGGTTGGTGCTCACCCAACATTTACCGCATTACCGTTTGCGCCCCTGACCTCTTCTCGAACCGGCCCCGTTGCTATGCTCTGTTCCGAGCCTCTTCGATAGCTTGGAAAAGCATCGCTCTCGAACACACGATGCCGTCGTAAAGCAAACACCGTGCCAGATGACTGGGCGGGGGGCATTCGCGCCTCGGATGAGGCGACTCGCCGAGCGCCCTGGGCTCGCGGATTACCGTCAGGCGGCTTCGCTGAACTGCGCGCTGTAGAGCCGACCGTACAATTCCGATCTTCGTAGTAGTTCGTCGTGCGTGCCGACGTCGAGGATCCGCCCCCCTTGCATGACCACGATCCGATCCGCCAGGGCCAAGGTGGCGGTCCGGTGCGTGATGATGACGGTCGTGCGATTGCGAATGAACTGCTCGAGCACTTTGTGGATCAACTGCTCGCTTTCCACGTCGATCTGGCTCGTGGCTTCGTCCAGGATCAACAGGCTGGGGTCGCGCATGATCGCGCGGGCCAGGGCGATCCGCTGTCGCTGCCCGCCGGAAAGCAGGCTCCCCCGCGGCCCGACCACGGTCTCGTAGCCGTGGGTAAGCTTCGTTTCGATGAACTGGGCGTGGGCCTGCTGGGCCGCGGCCCTCACCTGGGCGGGCGTGGCCTGCGGCGAGCCGTAGCAAATGTTGTTGTAGACGGTGTCGTCGAACAGCAGCGTCTCCTGCGTCACCAGCCCGATCTGCGAGCGAATGTCCGAGAGCCGCGCGTCGCGCAGATCGACGCCGTCGATCCGCACGTGCCCCTTGATCGGGTCGTAAAAGCGCGGAATCAAATTGGCCAGGGTCGTCTTGCCACAGCCATTGGGACCGACGATCGCGATCGTTTCGCCGAAGCCAATCCGCAGGTTGATGTCCTGCAGCACCGGATGGCCTTGCGCGTAATGGAACTGCACGCCCTCGAACACCAGCTCGCGACGATGCCGGGCCAGCGGAACAGGCTGGACCGGGTCGACGACGCTGGGGCGCCGGTCGATGAGCTGATAAATCCGATCGGCCGCGGCGCTGGCGCGCTGGATGCGGCTATAGACTTCGGACAACTTGCGGGCCGGGTCGCTCGCCCCCGCCAGCAGGCCGAAGAACACGATCAAAGGCTCGATCATCAGCGGCCGCTCGCTCATCTTGATGCCGAACAAATGCGTCTTCTGGTTGATGCCCAGGTACGCTCCGGCCAATAGCGCGACGCAAATCGTCGAGATGCCCAGGATTTCGGTGAGCGGCCGGGTGAGCGAGTCGTAGCGGGCGATCCGCATCGACTTGTGATAGAACTTTTTGCTGTTCAGGTGGAAGCGTCGCCGCTCATAGCGTTCCATGGTGAACGCCTTTACGACCTTGATTCCCTGCAGCGTTTCGTCGAGCGTGCTGTAGATCTGCGACATTTCCTCCATCGCCCGGCGATTGGCCCGCTTGAGCGCCTTGGACAAGGCGTTAATGCTCACGGCCGCCAGCGGCGCCAATAGCATCGACAAGAGCAATAGCTGCCAACTGATCCAGGCCGCTCCCGCCAGGCAGGCGATCATCTTCAGCGGCTCGCGCACGAACTTGCCGAACAGTTCGCGCAGCCCGTTGGCCAGACATTCGGTGTCGTAGGTGAACCGGCTCATCAGGTCGCTGGCCCCCTCGGCATTGAAATGCGCGAGGTCCATGCGGAGGGTGTGCCGGTAGAACGTCTTGGTGAGATCGAAAATTGCCAACTGCACGACCCGCGACACGAGTATCGAGTTGATGATCAACAGGATGCATTTCAGCAGCGTGCTAATCACCAGCAGGCCCGCCACGATCACCACGGTTTGAAAGGCGTCGCGCGGCAGGTAGGGGCCGATGATGTTTGCTTTCAGCCATTCGTTGCGCGCGAGCGCTCGCTCTTCGGCTGCGAGTTGTTGCTCGGCACGGCTTTTGTCGCGATGCAGCCCGGCTTCTTTGTCTCCCGGCTCGGCCTTCAGCTCGGCATCGCAGCGCGCGATCTCGGCTTCCAGGCTGGCGATGCGTTTGTTGGAAAGATCGATCGACCGGTCAGCCCATTCGTGCAGCGATTTGCCTTCCAAGGCGACGGCGATGAACGGATAGATGGTGCTGATGCTGCCGCCCCACAACACGGCCACGCCCAAGGCGCACACGACCGAGGCTGCAAACGTCCAGCGGTGCCGCAGCGTAAGGCGCAGCGCCCTGGCAAAGTTGTTCATCCCTGAACCCCCTGCACGTGAAGGAACCGATTGACCCGACAATCGCCACGGATCCGCACGAAGGGCCGATCCGAAAGCGGCAATTCAAGCCGCACCTTGTAGCAGAAGCGCAAAAACGGGCCAAGATCGCTTGCAGCAGCGTGCTAGCAGCAGCGCTTGCCGCCGTTGAAGGAGGGAAAAATGCGATCCGCAGTGTTCATGCCGCCCGAGCGGCACCCGAAGGCATGAACACTGCGGATGAATTTTGCCACTGCTTCACGCCGCGTCCGGCGCTAGCGTCCAAGAAGCTACGCCAGCCGTTTGATCCGCCCCACCAGCTCGTCATGGCCGAACGTCCGATCCAGCGGCACCAACAGATACGTCGCCAGGTCGCTGCAGCAATCGAGAATGATCTGCGTGTCGTTGGGCACGCCAAAGCCGTTCGCACACGGCTCATGCCCGTGGATCAAGATCGTGGCGTTGACCTTCTTGGCGAAGGCCTTGGCGTTCTCCGGGCGGTAATCGCGCCCCCACACCATGCGGAACACGTCGCCGTTCTCCTTCAGGTCGAGCGCTTCGAGCGGACGTTTCAAGATCGTCGCGTCGAAGCCGCGCAGCTCGACCTGCTCGGGCAGGCTATGACATACGAACACCCCGCCCGGCAGCCGTACCCCCAAAGGACAGCTGCGCAAGAATTCGACGTACGCCTCGCGCACTTTCTCGGTCGCCGCGCCGTACATCTCTTGCAAGCCCAGGCGGAACATCAGGTTCAACATCCGCTTGGCTTTGAGGATCGGGTAGTCGGTCAGCTCGGCCAGTTCATGGTTCGACATGATGAAATGCACGCGCTCGGGATAAGTGGCCTTCAGCTTGGCCACGTCTTCGAGCATGCCGTGCGACATGTCGCCGTTGTTGGTGGGGTAGGTCGGCCCACCGTGGCAGACTTCCTGCATAATCAGGTGCCGGCGCGGATTATGCTCGAGATCCGCGATGCGCTTGATGGCGTTGAAATTTCGCCGATTACCGTGCAAGTCGGCCGTGATCATCACGTCGTCGCCGACCTCGGCCGACAACACGACCACGTTGCCGTCGCGCGTGGGTGTTTCCAGGTTGGCTTTCGTCGCCCTCTTGTATGTGGCGATGATTCCTTCGATGTACTCGATGCTCGCGACCATGTATCACAGCATAACAAGAGGAGTCGGGACCGCGATAAACCTGCCCTGGAAATCGTGTCGCGGCGGAGGCTGCAAGCGCCGCAAAGAATCTGCCCCCCAATCAATCGCTCCCCGCGCCCCCGCGAGGCTTGCCGTCTGCGGGCGACATAGCAGCGATCCACTCCCGCACCAGCGCCAAACCCTCTTCGTGTACGAGCCGTTTGCCGAGCTCGGGCATCATGATCCCAGCATCGGTCGAACCGGTGCGAAATGCCAGAATCGACTCCTCGGGCTTGCCCGGCACGATGTCGTACGACAGTCCGCCCGAGCCGCGCCCGGCCGCCACCGGCGACTTCATGAAGCCCCAGGCCGTGGGATTCGTCTGCGAGGCCAGCAGGTCCAGGCCCGAATTCCTGGCCGGTCCGGCCGGATTGTGGCAGTGAGCGCAATTGATTTCCAGCCAGGCGCGGGCCCGCTCGTCGAGCGTGCCCGAGTGCGGATCATCCCACACGGCCAGCCGCGGGGCGGCGTCGGGAGCAGGTGCGCCGGTCAAGGCGCCCGTGCGCGTCCAATGGGCCAGTTGGTTCTCAGCGCCGTCGGCATACGCGAAGTCGCGGTTCAGGTGCCGCGCCTTGGGACCCAGCGGCGTCATCGTCTCGCCCTGCTTGTGGCACCCTTTGCACTGGTTGGCGTTGGGGATGATGTAGTTGTTCTTTCGCTCGCTGCCGTCGGTGTGAATCCAACTGACGTCGACCGTGCCGCCGGCCACGTCGAGTAGCGCCTCGGTCTGGTCGGCGTTCCAGATGTACGGCAAACCGACCCAACCTTCGGCGTCGTGCCGCAAGATGCGTGTCTCCAGCAGCCGCTCGCCCAGCTCGGGCTTGCGCATGTCGACCGGATAGGCGAACGTCTTGGCGATGATCGTGCCTACCGGGAAGTCGAACGACTCATTAGCGCTGTACTTGGCGCTGGTTCCCTTGGGCAGCTTGACGAAGCGATGCTTCGACGTGTAGTCGGAAAACAGCGGCGTGTTCAGATCGTAGGGAATGACTCCCTCGACCGGTTCTTGCGTGGCGCCGTTGCCCGTGAACAGCCCATACGCCGAAAGTTTTTCCGGCGCGGCTGGCACTTCTGGTGCGGGCGAAGCACGACCGCAGCCGCTTGCCAGCAGCGCCAGCCAACCGAGCAAAAGGCACACGCCGCTTCGCGCAGAGAACGAACAGAATCGGCACACGTTTGCGCTCACTTCACGCCGGCGATGGCGACGGGCTTCAGAGCCGTGAGCTCGCCTTCGTAATCCGTCAGCTCGCGGACAATGTTCGGCTTCTTGTTCGCCAGCACGTTCGCCGGGGTAAACGCACCGCCATCGAAATTCACGAAGCTGGCATCCCCGTTATTGCGGATGCGAATGCGCTTGTCCTCGGGCAGGTTGCCGTCGACCAGCTTCTTCTCGTCGCGCATACCGTCATACATGATATCCGGAAACGGCGTTCCCAGGATCTTGCCAAGGATGCCGCCCAGGTCGCCGCCCGGATTTTCGCCGTTCTTGGCGAACTTGTTGTCGTGGATGTAGACCGCCTCGCAGTAGGGATCGTACTTCTCGTCCTTGATCGGCTTCTGGTTGATCAGGTAGCTGACGACCAACAAGCCCGTGCTGTTGTTGTTCTCGACCGTGTTGCCGAAGAACTCCACCTGGTCGTTGGCCATCAGCATCATGCCGGTGCCGGGCGGAACGGTCGCCACGATATTTCCCTTGGGAGCGAAATTCTCGTGGTTGTTCCCCTCGACCTTGTTATCGAACACGCGGCAGCCGCGTCCGTCCTTCTTCGGCAGGTCGGGAAGCGAGAAGACCAGGATGCCGCCGGCATTGTCGGTGGCCACGTTTTCATAGACGTCGGCATTGATCGAGTTCTCGATCTCGATGCCGGCCACGTTCTTTTCGGCGCGATTGCGGCGGACGATGATGTTCTCGGACTGGCCCACGTAGATGCCCGCATCCGAAGCGCCGATCGCTACGGAATCTTCAATCAGCACGTCCTTGCAGAGCACGGGATACAAGCCGTAAGCGCCGTTGGTCTCCTTGGCGCCGCCGGTCCACTCAGCACGCACGCGACGGAAAGCGACGCGGGTCGTGTCCTGCACCTTGATGGCGTCCCCTTTGCAATCCTCGACGGCCAGATCCTCGATCAGCACGTCCTCGGGGCACTTGATACGTAGTCCTTCGCCGCCCGTGCCCTGCTGCTGCTTGGCGAAGCTGAGAATGGTCTTATCCGGCCCCTGACCGCGAATCGTGACGTGACTCACGTCCTCCAGCGACAGGGTGGCGTTGAAATCGAATTTGCCTTCGCCGAACTCGATGACCGACTGCGGCTTGGCGTTGATTAAAGCGGTTTGAGCGCGCTTCTGGGCGTCGGGTCCAACCTCGATGCGGGTGACGTTGTTGGCGGCCGGCTTCTTGGCGCTCGGCGCGTGGCTGCAGCCGGCGACGAGGGTAGTGGCAACCAGCAGGGTTGCGGCGGAAAACAGCGTTGCGCGCACGATAAGTCTCCTTAGCCGAAGCAGATTGCAAAAACCGAGGCGAGAATTCGACCCGGGCCCGCGACCGCCACTTGACGCGAGCTACCAGATCACGCGGCGCTGCCCCCCGGGACGCGTCGCCGCCTCATTATAGACATGGGGCCACGGTCCTAGAAAGGCGTTTGCTGGCAAGGCTCAACAGCGGAAATCCGCTCCGCCGCCCCCATTCAGCCGGCCGTGTTCGAGGCCGTGTCCCCGGTCTCCCAGCTTCGGACCTCGCCGGCACTCGCCGGATACGACGATCAGATGCTCCGGCCGGGCAAGAAGCCTCCGAAGCCGCGGCCTGCAGAGACTTTTCCGCCCGCAACAGGCCTGCGGATCGTGAGGATTTGCTCGATTTTGCCGCTCCTGCGGGCCGATAAGCCTGGGTAGACGGTCCTGCTGCCGACGCAGCAAGGGCCGAATCGCCAAACAATCTTGGCGGCGCCCCAGACAATCGAACGATTGCCGGTCCCGGCGGATGGCTCGCCCGCAGTGGCGAAGCAGAAGCCGTGGTCATCCGGGCCGTTCACTGCCGGGCGCCGCATTGAGAAATTTCCCGGGGGGGATTGCAGCTGCGGCCGATCAAAACCGATCGGTCGCACGCTGCTAACGGATCGCTGGAGAGGATCGCCGACCGCCGTCGACCGGGGGCGTTGGTGGTGATCCGAGCGAAAAAGGAATTTTGGCAAATGAAGAGGTTACTTTTGGCCGTCAGTCTGGCGGCGCTCGTCAGCTCGAGTTCCGGCTGCTGCTTGTTCGACCGGATCTTTGGCCACGGCGGCTGCGCAGCCTGCTGCGGTAAATGCGGACCGTATCCGGGCGGATGCTACCAGCAATACAACCCAGGCGGCACTTGCGGACCTGGCTGTGGGCCGGGGGCTTGCGGAGGAGGATGTGGTCCCGGCGGTTGCGGACCTGGCGATTGCTCGCCAGGGTGCGCTCGGGCCACGGGCAGTGGACCGTACGATGAGTCGGCTTTCGCCGGGCCGCCCTCGGGGGCCGTCACCTATCCGTACTACACGACGCGCGGCCCACGCGATTTCCTCGCGAGCAATCCGCGCGGTATCGGCCCGTAAGCGACCAAAGAGAATTAGTCGGGGGGACTAACGGGAGACACTCTGCCAGCGCTACGGCGCCGCGGAGTGTCTCCCTGTTTTTTGCGCGCCGCCGGTTCTGGCACACCTCAGGCAAGCCTCCACGGGAGTGCCACTGGTGGCTTGCCCACCAGTGTAATTACACCAGCCATGCCACGGGCAACGTGGCCATTGCATGCCGACGACTCGCACGGCATCGAGCGTACTTCCATCGAGAAGGCACTGGTGGACAAGCCACCAGTGGCACCCGTCGGACGGTCGCTATGTTTGCGGCACAATAGGCGAACCGCACGCTCACGCCCGCAGCCCGACGGAGCCGATCCCGAAAGGTTGACACAAGAGACGCGACTCTAATCCGAAAATCGCGACGCGATCAGCGTGATGTTCTGGCCCCCGAAGCCGAAGCTGTTCGACGCCGCCACGTCGCACCGCACCTCGCGCGCCTGGTTGGGCACGTAATCCAGATCGCATTCCGGATCAGGCGTTTCGTAGTTGATCGTGGGCGGCAACACGTTGTCGCGAATCGCCAATAGACACACGATCAGTTCCGTCGCGCCCGCGGCGGCGATCAAATGCCCCATCATGCTCTTGGTGCTGGACACCGGGATCTTAAAGGCCTGGTCCCCGAAGACGCGCTTGATGGCCAGCGATTCGACCTTGTCGTTCACCTCGGTGCTGGTGCCGTGGGCGTTGATGTAATCGACGTCGTCGAGATTCAATTGTGCGTCGCCCAAGGCCATTTGCAGGCACTTGGCTGCCCCGCGTCCCTCGGGATGGGTGTCGGTGATGCGATACGCATCGGCCGTCGAGCCGTAGCCGACGATCTCGCCGAAAATCGGCGCGCCGCGGCGACGGGCATGTTCCAATTCTTCCAGCACGAGCATGCCGGCCCCTTCGCCGAGCACGAATCCGTCACGATTCATGTCGAACGGGCGCGAGGCCTTGGTCGGCGCGTCGTTGTGCGTGCTCAGCGCCGTCAGCAGGTTAAAGCCGGTGACGCCGAAGGGATGAATCATGCTGTGCGTGCCGCCCGAGAGCATGGCATCGGCTTCGCCGCGGCGAATGATCTCGACCGCCTCGCCCACGGCCTGGCTACTGGCGGCGCAGGCGGTAAGGCAGTTCAAGTTGGGGCCTTGCGCGTCGAACAAGCTGGCCAGATGGCCGGCCGGCATGTTCGGCTCTTGCTCGAGCTCGGTGAGAGGATTGAGAATTTCGAGTCCCTTCTGGGTGAACTTGGAAATGTCGAGCGACTCGCCTTCGATGGCGCTGAGCATCATGCGCGTGAAGCGGTCGAAGTCTTGCTGCCCCTCGCCGCTGCCCAGGTAGACACCAAAACGCCCTGGGTCGATGTTCGAGTCGAGCAGGCCGGAAGCGGTCATGGCTTGCTTGGCGGCGCCCACGGCAAATTGCGTGTGCCGGCCCTGGTACTTCCAGCGCTCGGGGTCTTCGCCCACGGCGCCCACGTTCCAGTCGCGCACTTCGGCCGAGATCTTCGTCGGGAAGTTGCTGGCGTCGAACAGCGTGGTGCGGCCGATGCCCGATTCGCCGTGGCGCAGATTACGCCAGAGCGTGTCGACATCAGTCCCCAAGGGCGTGACGCATCCGATACCCGTGACTACCACTCTACGTCTCATGGCGTACGACTCCTGCGACGACGTTTCGCTACTATCCGTGTACGTCCGTCAGATGGCCATTCTGATTTTGGCGCAGCCGGGCCAGTCCGGGCGGCTCGATCGGCTGGCCGTCGGGGCCGGTGCCCACGTCGAACACACCCAGCAATTTGAGGGTGAAGACGAAATTCTTGGGCTCGAAGAATGATCGCTTGGGCCCATCGTCGGACAAGTGGGCAAAGACCAGATCGATCTCGGCCTGCAGCCGGTTGCCGACGTGGCTGGTGCCGGAAACCACGCCGCCATCCTCGCGGACATCTTGGAGCACCGCGGTATACGTGAGCGTGTCCCCCGGCACCGCCGGGAAATGAAACGTGGCCTTGGTGATCTTCGCCAGGATCACCTTCTTCTTGAATGCGAACTGCTCGCCGATCAACAGCCCGCCGGTCTGCGCCATTCCCTCGACGATCAAGGAATTGGGCATCATCGGCGCGCCGGGAAAATGATCGTGCAGATGGTCCTCGGCCAGGGAGATGTTCTTGATCGCGCGGGCCCGCTGGCCACTCTCGAACTCGATGAACTTGTCGATCCAAATCCAGCGCATGACGCATCACTCGCAATTGGCAGCCTAAGGCGCCCCTCGTCGGACGTGTCCGCGACCTCCCAGCGCGCGTCCGGCAACGGCCGCCCCAAAACCTCAGGCCGTAGCGGCCAGCTTCGACTCCACGAAGCGCACCATATCCTGCACGGTCAGTTGATTCACGAAGTTCTTCACGACCGGATTCTTGGCGAACTCGTCGAGATTCGCAAACGGCATCCGCTTCTTCAATTCCGTCAGACCCTCGTCCGTCAGTTTCCCCTGCTGCACGTACTGCGTGCTGGTGAGAATGTCTTCGGGGAACAACTCACCGCGAGGGATCTTGATATCGAAAGCCTTTTCCAGGCGGAACACGATATCCAGGAAGTCGATCGACTCGGCTCCCAGATCGCCGACCAGCGTCGCTTCGGGCGTGACTTCGTCTTCGTCCACGCCCAGCGCGTCGACCAGTGCGGTACGAATCTTGTTGAACAACTCGGCATTGTCACTCATGTTCACCTTCTCCCACACATTGCTGCAGCCGGGCTGTTGGCAAACGTTTCGCCATCGCGCCGCTGCATAGTTTCTGATTCATTGAAAGCATCCGCCGGTCAGCGGGCCTTGTTCCGTCACGGCGACTAATCGCCTTTTTCTGCACCACAGCAGTCACGGCCAGCTGTCCGCCGGCCAGGTTGCTATTTCTTCATTTCCTATCCATCGGCAAGCCAGCGAGACAGCGCTTGCCGGAGCTTTGCTACGAGGCACAGTCTGCGAGGCTTCGTTCAACCGCCGTTCGTTCAATAACTTCCCAGGCTTAACCCGCCGTCGACGCGCAGCACCTGCCCGGTGATATAGCTAGCGTCATCGCTAGCTAGGAATGCCACCACTTTGGCGATTTCGTCGGGCTGCCCGACGCGTCGCAACGGAATAAAGTTTTTCAGTTCGTCGCCGGCGAGGCCGCGAACGACTTCGCTCATGTCGGTTTCGATCATGCCGGGCGAAACCGCGTTGACGCGCACCTTGCGGGCGGCCAGCTCTTTGGCCAGGGTGCGTGTCAGGCCGTCGATGCCCCCTTTGCTAGCAGCGTAGTTCACCTGCCCCCGCGAGCCGAATTCGGCGGCCACGCTGGAAATATTGATGATGCTGCCGCGGCGCTGCGACATCATGGGGCGCACGACGGCGTGGCAGTAGTTGTAGGTACCGTTAAGATTCGTATCGATGACCTGGTGCCATTGCTGTGGATCCATGGTCGCGAACAAGCCGTCGCGAATGACGCCGGCCGAATTGACCAGGATGTCGATCCCTTTCCACGATTCGAGCAACTGGGCAACGACGGCATCGGCCCGCGCATTGTCGGCCACGTCCGCTTGCACCGCCCGCACCTCGTGCCCCTGGCCGGTCAACTCCGAGGCCAGCTCGTTGGCGGCTTGTTCTTGCGCGTGGTAAACAAAGGCCACCTTGGCACCTTCGGCAGCCAAGGCCCGAACGCAAGCGCGGCCAATACCGCGGCTGCCACCGGTCACCAGAGCTGTTCGAGATGCCAAACGCATAACGGATGCCACGGAAAAAGTACGGGGAACTCGGCTTGCCTCGATTCATTGCCGCGGGAATCGTGGGACGACTCCCAGCAGCCTAAGAAGCCGTCACGGGGGGTTGGTACAAAAGCGAGAAAAGCTCTCGCAGTTTCTGCTTCACCACGTCATCAGCGTCCGCTCGATCGGGACGTTCGTCGGCCAGGTTGTATCGCTCGAGTACCAGGCGTGCAGAAACCGTCAGACTGCCGTCCACCAGGCCGCTCGCCTTCAGACGCGTCAGGCGTTCGTCCTGATCCAGAATTTCAGCCGTGATCGTGAGGGTCTGCCCGGGCTGCAAGAAATTGGCGAACTTCACATTCCGCGCCTCGTGCAGCACGACCGTGCTGTGAGCGAAATCCTCGCTCGCCCGAATCAGCCACGCTCCGGTCTGCGTCATGGCTTCGAGCATCAAAACCCCGGGCATGACCGGAAACCCGGGGAAGTGATCGGCCAGATATTCCTCGGCCAGGGATAGGTTCTTGACCGCCGTGATCTTCTCACCCGGCGAGAGATCAACGATTCGATCGATCAGCGTAAAGCGCATAGAGACCACCGGCCGCGCGCCTGGTCTCCTACCGCTGCGCGCTAAGTTAGGGTTAATTTTCGGACTCGGTAGTATATAGCGATCCCCGCGACTTTCACAACCGCAAATAAAGCTGCCAAAGAGGAATAAAACCCTTTTCCTCGCAAGCATTTACAGCCACTCTCCGTGGTGCAGTCGCGCCCCTCGTCCGGCTCGGCGGCAGGGTCCGAAGGGGCGATTGTTGCTCGGCCTGCAATGACGTAACTCGCTGTACGGTCAGGGGAAATGGGAAGAATGCGCTGTATCGGATGAATGTCTGCCGAAGGCGAACTGCCGCCTTGGCAGCCCCCGACAAAACGCCCCGATGGGCCCCTCGTCCAAAGTATCGCTGCGGCAATGCCTAGCGTTCCGACTGCTCCTCGGTCGAACAACGCGGCACGGACTTTGCTTTTCGTTTCCGTCGGGCAGCACGCATGTCACAGAAGGCCGGTTCCGGCCAGTTGGCCGGTCGGCCACTCAACACCGTTTTTTGGAGGGTTACTCACATGGTTCGTTGGCGCACCAACGGCGGATTTCCTTTCTGGCAACTGCGCGGCGAGTTCGAGCGCGCGATGAGCGATTTTCTTACGCGGTCAGCCACCGCCAGCACCAGGTCGCAGGATCGCTTGTTCCCGGCGGTCAATGTTTGGGAGGAAGGGGATCAGTTATTTGCCGAGGCGGAATTGCCTGGCGTAAAGGGCGAGGATCTGGATGTCTCCGTAACCGGCGACGAGCTGACCTTGCGCGGTCGTCGATCCGTCACCAGCGGCGAAGGTCAGTCTTACCACCGCCGCGAGCGATCGGCCGGCGAGTTTTCGCGCACCCTGCACTTGCCCTATGAAGTCGATGCCAACGGCGTCGAGGCCACTCTGCGCGACGGCGTTCTGTTTCTCAAACTTCCGAAAGCAGCCTCGGCACGCCCACGCAAGATCGAGATCCGTTCCGGCGGAAACCAGTAGCACCGCGCGGCCAGCACAAACTGCAGAATCTTGGAACGCAAGCGCCGAACTGGCGCGTACAAGGAGAATAAAGCGATGACAACTGAAGCGACTTTGGAAAAGGAAACCAGCGACAGCGGTGTCGAAACGACGCGCAGCGGGCGATTCTACCGCCCGGCCGTGGACATTCTGGAGCTGCCCGAGGAACTGCTCGTCGTTGCCGACGTGCCGGGCGCGGTCAGCACGGAGATCGACATTCATTTCGAAGACGGCCAATTGACCGTGCGCGCGCCGGTGCATGGGCGGCAGCCGGAAACGCAGCGGTATTTGCTGCGGGAATACGGCGTGGGCGATTTCGTCCGTACCTTCCGCGTCAGCGAGCAGATCGACGCCGGCCGGATCGAGGCCGAGTACGCCGACGGCGTTCTCAAGCTTCATCTGCCGAAGGTCGAAGCCGTGAAGCCACGGAAGATCACCGTAAAGAGTTGAAAACTGTGGAATCGAAGAGCGACTTTTTCGAGTAGGCAACGGCGGGGCTCGAAACGAACCCGACGGTGCCAGGTTGATAAGCGGAAAGGAGCGTATGCCATGTCCCTGATACCTTGGAAACATAAGCGTGAAGAGAACGGTGGTTCGCGACTCGCGCCCGCCGATTCGTTCCGGCAAGAGGTCGATCGCCTGTTTAACTCGTTTTTCCGCGATCCCTTCGACATGGTCGAGACGGCGTTTGCCGGATTCACGGGCGGCGAATGGTCGCCGTCACTGGACGTCAGCGAAACCGACAACGAAGTGAATATCCGCGCCGAACTCCCGGGCGTTAAGCCTGAGGACCTCGACGTCACCGTGACCGGCGACAAGCTGGTGTTGGCGGGAGAGAAAAAGGAAACCAGCGAAACGAAGGACAAGAACTACTGGCACAGCGAGACGCGATATGGGTCGTTCCGGCGCCAGGTTCGCTTACCGGCCGAAGTCGACGCCGAGCACGTCGACGCGCATTTTGCCAACGGCGTCTTGGAAGTTCACCTGAAAAAGGCCCAGGCCGCGCACGCCCGACGAATCTCGGTCAAAACGAATTGATCTCGGGCTGACTCGCGCCGGCCGGGGGCTGTTCAACATCCCGGTTTTTTACGAAACGCACGGTCGAGCGGCAGCTTGGCCGTGCGTCGTTGTTGGTACGTGGCCCGATTGATACGATTCTGGCATGCGAAAGGGAATTGGCGTCTCTCCAGGCGTGGTGATCGGCAAGGCCTATTGCATCCACGAGATCTTCGTCAATCCGAAGACCCGCCGCCTGGCCGAAGACAAAATCTTTTCCGAACTGCGACGTTTCGAGCTGGCGCGCGAGCGGACGGCCGCAGATCTCCGCGCGCTGCATCAGAAAGTGGCCAGCCAGGTGGGCACCGAACAGGCCGCCGTATTCCGTGCCCACGAGACGATCCTGCACGATCCGGCTTTCACCGCCAAGGTGCGCGAGCGCATCGTTGATCATCGCGAGGCGGCGCCCGCGGCGCTCCAGACGGTGCTGGCCACCTATACCGAGCTTTTTACCCGGATGGACGACGAGTATCTGCGCGAGCGGCTGGTCGACATTCGCGACGTGATCATCCGCCTCTCGAGTCACCTGTCGCCCGTGCTGTCCAAGGATCCCGAAGCGATCAACGGGCCCTTGATCCTGGTCGCCAGTGAGCTGCTCCCCTCGCAGGTCGTGGCGCTGGGCAAGCGCGAAGTGGCAGGCATCGTCACCCAGTCGGGCGGCCAGACCAGCCACGCGGCGATTCTCGCACGCAGCCGTGGCGTCCCTGCCGTCAGCGGCGTGCAAGGGATTCTCCGCGCCGTGCAAAACGGCGATACCATCGTCGTCGACGGCAGTTCGGGGCACGTGATCGTCAATCCCGATGCCGAGGCCGAGAGCGCCTACCGTAAGCTGCAGCGCGAATACATCCACCTGAAGGACGTGTTGGCCGAGAATCGCGATCTGCCGGCCGTCACCGTCGATGGCGCCAAAATCGACCTCTTGGCCAACGTGAACAACGTGGACGATGCCCGGGCCGCTTCCGCCATGGGGGCAGCCGGCATCGGTCTGTTTCGCACGGAGTACCTGTTCCTGACGCATCCCGACGTGCCCGACGAGCAAGAGCAGCTCACGGCGTATCGGGCGATCATCGAAGCCAGCCCGAATAAGCGCGTGACGATTCGCACGCTCGACCTGGGAGGGGACAAGACGATTCCCTACCTCGGCCACGATCGGGAGGCGAATCCGTTCCTCGGTTGGCGCTCGATCCGCTTATCGTTCGAACACCCGCAGTTTTTTACAACGCAAATTCGCGCGATCGTTCGCTCGGCGTTCGAGGCCCGGCGTTCGCCGGCCGACGTGCGCATCATGTTCCCGATGATCACCACGCTGGAAGAAATGCGCCGAGTCCGCGCCATGGTGCATCGTGTACGCCGCGGCATGCATGCCGAAGGCTCCAAGGTCAGTGACCTGCCGATCGGCCTGATGCTGGAGGTGCCGGCGGCCGCGGTGTCGATCGAACAATTGCTGGAAATCGTCGACTTCGTATCGATCGGCTCGAACGACCTGGTCCAATACCTGATGGCTGCCGACCGCGACAATCCCAAGGTCAGCCACCTGTGCCAGCCACTCAGCCCACCGGTTTTGAAGGTGCTGCATAGCGTGATCGCGGCCTGCAATCGGGCCGGAAAGCCGGTCACGCTATGCGGCGAAATGGCCGGGCTGCCCAGGGCCTTCGTGCTCTTGGTTGGTATGGGCCTGCGCAGCTTCAGCATGAGCCCGGCCTTCATCCCTTTGATCAAGGACCTGGCGCGGCATCTGACCGTGAGCGATGCCGAGGAAGTACTGGCCGGCGCCCTGCGCTTGAAAACCACCAGCCAGGTCGTTCAATTCATGGGCAAACAAATCGCGCGGATCGCCCCGAACCTGCGCCCACTCGATTCGCAGTAAATCGCCGAGCCGACTTGCTCGTCTCGGCGGTCCTTCGACCATCGCCCGTGGAGGTATTCCGATGCACGCAACCTGCACTTTCCGTCGGGCGTGGCTGACCGCTTGCCTGGGCCTGCTCTTCATTGCCGCAGCCGAGGCAACCGCCGACGAAGGCGGCGCGGCGAGCAAAGGTTCGAAACAGATCGTCGCCGGCAAGACCATCAATATCACCGCTAATCGCTGGCATTACCCGCAGGCGCGCAGCGGCGACACGGTCGACGATTATCATGGCCGGCAGGTCGCCGATCCTTTTCGCTGGCTCGAAGACACCGACAGCAAGGAAACGCGCGCGTGGATCGAGGCCGAGAACGAACTGACGTTCGGCTTCCTCAAGTCGATTCCGGCTCGTGAGCCGCTGCGCCGCCGGCTCGAGCAACTGTGGAACTACGAAAAGTACGGCATCCCCACGGCCCGTGGCGGTCGTTACTTCTACAGCCGCAACGATGGATTACAGAATCAAAGCGTAATTTACGTCGCCAGCGCGCTCGATGCCGAGCCGCGCGTTCTCTTGGACCCCAACGCGATGTCGACCGACGGCACCGTCGCACTATCCGGAAGTGCCATTAGTGACGACGGCCGCTTGTTCGCTTACGGCCTGGCGACGGCCGGATCGGATTGGCAGGAGTGGCGCGTCCGCGACGTCAACAGCGGCCGCGATCTGGAGGACCGCCTGCAGTGGATCAAATTCTCGACGGCCTCCTGGTCGCCGGATGGTAAGGGCTTCTATTACAGCCGCTACGACGAACCGGACGAGCAGGCGAAGCTCACCGGCGTCAATTATTTTCAGAAGCTGTTCTACCACCGGCTGGGCACGCCGCAGTCTGCGGACAAACTGGTCTACGAGCGGGCGGACGAAAAGGAATGGGGCTTCGACGGCCTGGTGACCGACGATGGCCACTGGCTGGTGATCCGCGTCTGGCGCGGCACCGAGCGTAAGAATCAGCTCTTTTACCTCGATTTGAAAAAGCCCGATGCGCAGGTCGTGCCTTGGATCACGGGTTTCGACGCGCAATATATCTTTCTCGGCAATGACGGTAACACGTTTTATCTGCGCACCGATCTGGACGCTCCGCGGCATCGCGTCGTTGCCGCCGACGTCACGAAGCCGGCGCGCGACGGTTGGAAAGAGTTGGTCCCGGAACAGGCTGACGTCCTGCAATCCGTGACGCTCGTCGGCGGGAAGTTCGTCGCTCTGTATTTGCAGGATGCGCGCAGCCAGGTTCGGCTGTTCGACACGGCCGGCAAACCACAGGGCGGAATCAAGCTCGCGGACATCGGCACCGTCGCTCTCGGCGAAGCGCGGCAGAGTGACAGCGAAATTTTCTATTCGTTCACCAGTTTCCTCGCGGCGCCCACGATCTACCGCTACGACGTGCCGACAGGGAAAAGTACCGTCTTTCGCAAGCCGGATGTCGATTTTGCCGCCGACCGGTACGTGACCGAACAGGTCTTCTACAAAAGCAAAGACGGCACGCGCGTGCCGATGTTCATCACGCGCCGCAAGGACTTGCCGCTCGACGGCAACAATCCCACGTATTTGTACGCTTACGGCGGGTTCGATATCTCGCTGACGCCCGCGTTCTCGCCTGGCCGGCTCGTGTGGCTCGAACTGGGTGGCATCTACGCGCAGCCGAATCTGCGCGGCGGTGGCGAATACGGCGGCGCCTGGCACGAAGCCGGCATGAAATCGAAAAAGCAGAACGTCTTCGACGATTTTCTAGCCGCCGCCGAGTGGCTGATCGACAATCGTTTCACCTCGACGCCGCGTCTGGCCATCTCCGGCCGATCGAACGGCGGACTACTCGTCGGCGCCGCACTCACGCAGCGCCCCGATCTTTTCGGCGCCGCGCTCCCGGGCGTGGGCGTGATGGACATGCTGCGCTTTCACCGCTTCACGATCGGCTGGGCCTGGGTCAGCGAATACGGCTCGGCCGATAATGCTGAGGACTTCTCGTCGCTCTTCGCTTATTCGCCGCTGCACAACATCAAATCGGGCACGAACTATCCGGCCACGCTGATTACGACGGCCGACCACGACGATCGCGTGGTGCCGGGGCACAGCTTCAAATTCGCGGCGACACTGCAAGCCGCGCAAGCCGGCGATAAACCGATCCTGATTCGCATCGAAACCAGCGCCGGGCACGGCGCCGGGACGCCAACCTCGAAGTTGATCGAAGAGGCCGCCGACGGCTACGCGTTTCTGGTCAAGGAACTGGAGGTGAAGATGCCCGGCGATTTTGGCAACACGATCGACCCGCCACGGTCGCAGCAATATGTTCCGGCGACCGAGCAATTGGTCACCGAGATTTTCGTCCGCGACCTGGATAAGTCGCTGGCCTTCTACGAGCAGCTCGGCTTCAAACGTTTGCGTAAGGACGGCGGATTCGCCGAGCTTGCCTGGGAGAATCACAAGCTGTTTCTCGACCAACGGGCGAAGTTGCCGCCTGCCCCCGAGTTTCCAGCTGCGAACATGCGCGTCATGGTGAAGGACGTCGACGCTTATTGGAAATTGTGCGGCGAGATGAAAGCCCGCGTGGTGGCGCCGATCGGCGATCGCTATTACGGCTTGCGCGATTTCACTGTGGCCGATCCGGACGGTTACGGCGTGCGCTTCGCCAGCTTGATCGGCAGCCGGAAGAAGGCCGACTGACCATAAAGCGGAATCCGACCGCTTCAGCGCTCTAGCGAATCGGCAACGTCGGCGCCGTATTGGGCGTTGTCACCGGCGGCGTGACCAGGTTCGGCAGCGGCGTGACGGTGCTCGGCGGCGGTGCGTAGGCGCCGGGAGGTGGGGCGTACGCGCCCGGTGGCGGAACGGTCGAAGCGCCAGGAGCTTGCCAACCGTCACCAATCGGTGGTTGTCCCGGCGGCACGCTTTGCGGCGATGGCAGCATCATCGGCGCGCCGGTCGTCGGCGCCGGCAACAATCCCGGTGGAGGTGCCTGCTGCGGAAGGATCGTGCCCGGCGGCGGAGGTGGTGGCACCGCGCCTGGAGGAGGCGCGAGGGGCGCCGGCGGAACATAGCGCTGCGCCTGGCTGCTGGCACGCAGCTCTTCGGCCCGCGCCTGTAATTGCGGGCTGGAGGGAACCTGCTGCGGCACCAT
Source organism: Pirellulales bacterium (assembly GCA_035546535.1). Lineage (NCBI taxonomy): Bacteria > Pseudomonadati > Planctomycetota > Planctomycetia > Pirellulales > Pirellulales bacterium. The sequence continues at coordinate 56,461 of DASZWQ010000012.1, forward strand.
GTTGAAGTCGAGCGCTTGCTCGTCGCGGATGGTCCCCGGAACCAGGTTCTCGCTGATGAAGTCGATGCCGAACCACTCGTACCACGGCGCCTTGATTTTTTGTTCGACGGTCAACGTCTCATAGCCGTCGCGCACCAGGCGAATCTGCCGCTTGCCGTAATAAACGAAATCGGTCGAGACGGGCGTGGTGCCGATCGGGTAATTGTCGATCCATACGAACGCTCCTGGCGGATTCGAACGGATCGTCAGACGCCGCTGCACGCAGCCGGTTGCCAACACCATGGCAACGAAAACGATCAATAGTTGACCGCCTCGGCGCATCGTTCGTGATTTCGTGTGGATGTTGCTCACGCGGCGCGTGTGCCTGCTTTTTTCGGCACGGCCCAGCAGAGCCCGCGCGCGAACAAAGCGCGAAGCCCCGATACGGCTGGCCGGACTTGGGATGCGGTTAGTGTCGAAATGTACGGAACGAGCGCCGTGTAGCGCCAAACCTACATGCCGCGACACGCCGAACGGCGGGCCCTCGCGGCGACTTCAGCAAGGAAATGAGGCCGCGGAGTATAGCGAGGCCTGCTGGCGGCATCCAGTCCGATAGCCAACGCCGGTTTGCCACGCGGGTGAATCGACTTCGCTGCTGTCGCGGCTTGCGCACGTCGTAACACGGCCGGTACTTATGCCACTAGATTCGACGAGCTAAAATGAGCATAGTAGGCTGCCTGACGAGCTAGCAGCCTGTCGAAGAACTCAACGGGCTGCGACATCGCAGGGATGCGATGGCAAAATATCGACGTAAGTCTTTATTTTGCGAGCCGTGCGAAGCTTTGCTTCGCACTTGGCGAGGTTGAAAAAAGCCACGAGGGCTTTTTTCAACAGGCTGCTAGCCTCGGGGCTGACAGCACTGGTACCGACCGGACCTGCGATGCCCGCCCCCGTACGAGAATGGCGAGAGGCCCTCGATTACGCCGCGACGAGCGACGTGGGTCTGCGGCGCGCGAATAACCAGGATTCGTACGTCGTTGTCGTGTCGCCGGAAGAACTCGACTGGCTGCGGCGCGGCGACCTGTTCATGGTCGCCGACGGCATGGGCGCCCACGCAGCAGGCGAATTGGCCAGCAAGATGGCCACCGACTTCGTGTCGCTCACCTATTACAAGACCCCCGACGAATCGCCCGTCGAGGCCATTCAGAAAGCCTTTCAGGACGCCAACGAACGCGTCTTTACCCGCGGACAGAGCAACGCGGATTTCCGCGGCATGGGCACGACCTCCAGTGCGCTCTTGCTCTTGCCCGAGGGGGCTGTCGTCGCGCATGTCGGAGATAGCCGCGTTTATCGCTTGCGCAACAACCGGCTCGATCAACTCTCGTTCGACCACAGCCTGGTGTGGGAGATGCAGGCGACGGGCAAGATGCGCGACAGCGAAATTCAGCTGAACGTGCCTAAAAACATCATTACCCGCTCGCTGGGCCCCTATCCGCAAGTGCAAGTCGACTTGGAGGGCCCGTTCGCCGTCGAAGCCGGGGACGCGTTCCTCTTGTGCAGCGACGGATTGTCGGGACAGGTCGAGGACGACGAGATCGGTTGCATCCTCGGCACATTGCCGCCAACCGAGGCGATTCAGACGCTGGTCGACCTGGCGAACCTGCGGGGCGGGCCGGACAACATCACGGTCATCGCCGTGCGCGTACTACGACCGCTGACGGCTGCCAATGCGGAAGAGTTGGGACCCGCGCGGAGCCGCCCCACGAATGAGCGCGAAAAGGTACACCTCGCCGCCTGGATCACGCTGGCCGTCTTGGTGCTGGTCGCGCTGTCGATGGCTTTCTTGCAGAAGCTGGCCGTGGCCGCGGCCGCCGGCATCGCGGCCGCGCTTGCCGGCGGCTTTATCGCCATGCAACAAGCGTCACTACGATCGGCGGGCCGGCTCGAAGGGGCGCAGCTCGGCAAGGGACCCTACCGCTCGGTGAACTGCGCCCCGAGCGCCCCGATCGTCGAACGACTGGCCAAGGTCGTCAAGCAATTGCGCGACGCCGCGATGGAAGAAGGGTGGCAGATCGACTGGAACAAGTTCAATACGCAGGTGACGCGGGCCGCCACGGCCGCCCAGCGGCATGACTTCACCGAAAGCGTGCGCGAATACTGCCACGCCCTGACGTCGATCATGGAACAATTGCGGCATCAGGGGAAGAATAGTAGTCAGTAGTCGGTAATCAGTAGTCAGTTACTGATACGCTGCTCTCTTTCTGACTACTGTCTACCGACTACTGACTACTTCCTACTTCGCGATCAGCTCCAAACACACCAGCCGGTTGTGGTCGCGCACGTAGAGCAGGCCGTGCGCTAGGATCGGCGCCGCCCAGGCCGGATACGTCAGCAGCTTCCGCGGTGCTTCTCCTTCGGTTTTCTCGCCATCGCCAGGAGCGGCGAGCTGGGCAATCGCCACGGGCTCGAACTTCTCGGGATTTACTTTCACCAGCAGCAAATCCCCGCCTTCGGTCAGCAGGACGAAGTGGCCGTCGACGTACAACAGGCTCGAACGGGCCAGCCCCGGCTGACTCCACATCACCTTGCCGGTCTCGAGCTCGACGCACCGCAGCTCGGCGTTCTCCGGGTGCCGGCCACTGGAGCCATAGACGTATCCGTCCACGTGGATGGGCGTGTTCCAGTGGGTTTGCAGACGCTTGTCGCGACGATGATCCTTGTCGCTCCACACGACGTCATAGCCGCCGGGCCTCACCTTCAGCACCGCGCAGCCAGGGCCGTACGTTTCCGAAATGAGAACCAGGTCGTCGACGACGATCGGGTTGCTGGCGTTCACGCTCTCGAGAACTGTCGCCCGCCACGGAAAATGAAAATCGATCTTTCCGTTCGCCGGATCAAACCCCAGCAGACCGCCGCGGGCAAACACGAAGCACCAGTCGCGGCCGGCGATTTTCGCCAGCGTCGGCCCGGCATAGCTGGCCAGCTCGTCACTGATTTGATATCGAACGGCGCCTGTGTGCTTGTCGAAGGCCACCACGCCGCTGTCCTTGCCGCGCACCCGATCGAGCTGACCCGGCGGCGTGTTACGCGTGTCCTCGGTGGCCCCGCCGATCTGGCAGATCAACAGATCCCGATAGATCACCGGCGTGCTGCCGACGCCGAAGAAGTTCTGCACGACGCCGAATTTTTCGGCCGTATCGATTTTCCATACGAGCGCCCCGTCGACCGCGCGCAGACAGTGCAGCATGCCTTCAGCGCCGAAGGTGTAAACGCGATCCTCGTCGATCACCGGCGAACAACGCGGGCCATTGTCGTAGCCGTACAGATCCTCGTAGTCGGTCGGATATTCGAACTTCCATAGCGGCTCGCCCGATTCGCTGTTCAGGCATTCCAGCCGCGCCTGGCCGGCGAAGCGCGAGAACTGAAACAGCCGGCCGCGACTGATCGACGGCATGCCGTAGCCGGTGCCCAGCCGATGTTGCCAGACGATCGGCGGCGCGTTCTTACCCCAGGCGGTCAGAATGCCGCGCTCTGCGGATTTGCTGTCCGCGGTGGGACCAAGAAAGGTGGGCCAGTCCTCGCCTTCGCGGCGTGTTCCCAAATCCGGCGGCAGAGTTGCCGGCGCAGCGCCGCGCGCGGCTGCCGGGGTTTCGTCGGCACGAACCTCGAACGCCGCGCCGCAAACGGCCGCGAGCACCAAAATCGCCCTGACAAACATGAGCCGCCGCATAACGCAACTCTCCTTATTACCGCAGGACTATACTATAGTCGCACGACGCAATCGACCGCCGCCTGGTCCCCTGCACGCTGAAATACAGCCTCCCGCATGCTGATCGTGAACTCCCGCTTGCAGATTCCCGTCAGTGAATTCGAGTTCACCTATGCGCGCAGCTCGGGTCCGGGCGGTCAGAACGTGAACAAGGTGAATTCCAAGGCGCTACTGCGCTGGTCGGTGGCCCGCAGCCCGTCGTTACCGCCCGAGGTCCGCGAGCGTTTTCTGCGCCGCTTTGCCAGCCGGCTCACGACCGAGGGGGACCTGCTGATCAGCAGCCAGCGCTACCGCGACCAGGGGCGCAACGTCGACGATTGTCTGGAAAAGCTGCGCGTCATGGTGGCCGAGGTTGCCGTGCGCCCTGTAACTCGTAAGAAGACGCGCCCGACGCGCGCCTCCAGCGAAAAGCGGCTGGAGAAGAAACGCGAGGCGGCATCGAAAAAGCAACTGCGCCGCCGGCCGGCTCGCGAAGACTAAAAAAAAAGCGCGGTACAGGAAGAAACTCCTGCGCGATCGGGCCGCTATTGTGCGATGGGTCCGTCTCGGCGCATCTTTTCGCGAGCGCGGCTGAGCATGGGGCCGACGCTGTTTTCCGGCATGCCGGTGGCCGTGCTGATCTCGCGGTAGCTTTTGCCTTCGATGTGATAGAGCCGCACGACCTGGGCCTCGTGGTCTTCCAGGTCCTCGAGCAGTCGCTCGACCTCATCGCGATTGACCACGCGATCCTCGGCCGCGCCGTTTTCCCCGTTCGGAAAATCCGTGGGGTGCCCAGGCACGACCGCCAGGCGGGCGGCGGACTTGTTGGCGAGCAAATGCTTAACGACGATGCGCCGGGCGACGACCGTTAGATAGGTCGCCAGGCTGCTCTGTCCACGGAAGCGACGCAGGATGGCAAAATCCTTGCGCACCAGCGCCATGCACACCTCGGCGCAAAGGTCTTCACGATCTTCATTCGTGAGGCGGATCGAGCGCGCTTGGGCCGAATGGTTGATGACGTGCATCACCAGGCCCGTGTATCGATCAACGAAGTCCTCCCACGCACGGGGCTTGCGGCCGAGGCATCGTTCGAGGAGCTTTCGATCGAAGTCGGAGAGTGCCACGAAGACGAACCCTCGTTACCCGCACGCGCGGACGGGGCGATTCCCTGCCTAGACAAAAATGCCCGGCGACTGACGGGCGTAACTGCAGCTGAACAAGCGTCCCAAGCCAGCCTATATGAATTTTAAGATCGATCAAAAAACGGAGCAAGCCGAGCCGGGACTACAAAAATGTGATGTTCCGCGAGTTTGGTTGACCCACCGCGGGGGGCGTCCTATGATTCCGGCGGATAAGCGGCCGCGGGCCGTCAACCCGTTCGCCGGCAAGCACTTGACGTTTACTGCCGGTGCGTGTTGAATGGTCGGCGACCGTCGGCCGAAGCGACTGGCAGCGGAAGATCTTTCGGTAGCGGCCCGTGTGCGGTGCGCCCCGTTGTCAGACGTGTTTGGTTGTGGTCGGTGAGCCGAAAGGAGAGTCGTTTCTCATGACTCACGTTGTTGCCGAGCCCTGTTTTGGCTGTAAGTACACAGATTGCGTCGTCGTCTGCCCCGTCGAGTGTTTCTACGAAGGGGAGCAGATGCTTTATATCCACCCCGACGAATGCATCGACTGCGAGGCTTGCGTCCCCGAGTGCCCGGTGGAAGCGATCTTCCACGAGGACAACCTGCCGGAGGAGTGGAAGGACTTTACGGCGCTAAACGCCGAGATGGCGACGCAGTGCCCGGTCATCACGGAAAAGAAAGAACCGCTGGCCGGCGCCGAGTAATCGGCATCGTTTCACTGCGGCGCTTTTCGCGACGCCTTTGTCGGTTGTGTCCGTTGCCTTTCGTTCGGACAGCCTTTTACGCTGCGCATACCCAACCCGCCGCCGATGCACTGCGCATCCTCGGTGGGTTTTCCTTTGCGCCTTTGCGAACGTCCGATTATCAAAAGGGTGGAGGCGACGCGGCGAATTATTCTTAGCGAGGATGAGCTACTACTGGCACACAGGCTCTCGCACTTTACAGCGATCGCGACGGCGGCCATATGCACACGCTATTGATCGACTTGCCGCTGTCGCTCCTGTACCTGGTTGCGCTTGTCGTCTGCTGGTGCACGACCCTGTTCGGGCTGCCCGGCAATTGGATGATCGTCGCGCTGGCGGCTGCGGCAACGTGGCTTGTGCCCGAGGGATTGCGCGTGCAGATGGCGCCCGCCGTGCTGGGTGTGCTGGTGGCCCTGGCGCTTCTAGGCGAAATCGTTGAATTCGCAACGGGCTCCGCGGCGGCCCATCGAGCGGGCGGAACGCGCCGTGGCGCCGTCGGAGCGATCGTGGGTGCCCTGTTCGGCGCGGTCGCTGGCGCCATGATCGGGCTGCCTGTGCCGCTCATCGGCTCGGCCGTCGCGGCAGTTCTAGGCGGAGCCTTCGGGGCTTTGACAGGCGCCATGGCGCTGGAATTCCACGGCGGACGCGACCTGGCCGCGAGTTGGCGCATCGGCCACGCGGCCTTCTGGGGCCGACTCCTGGGGACGCTGTCCAAGGCCGTGATCGGCGCCGTGATGGTCGTGGTGGCCGCGATTGCCGCCGTGGCCTGACCCATGCCACCTGGTGGACGCGGCCGCCACCCGTTCGACCTATCGCAGCGACACCGTTCGCGAACGGCCTTCGTCATCGATCGCGATCTTGTGCTCGCGGGCCAGCCAGCCAATGGCTTGCATCACCACGTCGCGCGGAGCGTCGATCTCTTTGATCAGCCGGGCAATCGTTTGCGGTCCCTTGTCGGACAACGCGCGCCAAATGGCGCCGGCCGTTTCGCCGATCTGCGTGATCGGGCACACTTCCGTAGCACTTGCCATCGCTACAACTCCTCGTGATTCCCAAGAACGATAACGTTCTTCCGCAACGCTCCGCCCCCCACCAGGCCGCCGCGATGTGCGGGGAAGTGCGGGCCGAAACGGCGTTGGGAAATTATAGCGGCAGGATCGCAAAAGGCTCAACGAGTGCGGCCTCTGACGATTGCGCCGAGAAAACCCCCATGCGGGAGATGGTACGTAGGGATAAAGCGATTTAAAGCGGACCCCAGGGGGAATGAAGACAAGAGCGCAAAAAAAGGGGCTTGGTTGGCCTGCGGGGTGGCCAACCAAGCCCTTTAGCCGTGAAAAGGTGTTCCTGCCCGTCCCGGGCTTGCGTCGCGGTTCATCGCGACGGATGGCTTAGATTCACGGTCCTGCGAATGCGGGCGTCGGAATTCGGCCCTGAGGCTGCGGGAAGCCCCAGGGCTGAGTGGGTCTCCGACGGTTTACGGCTTGATGCAGTTGGTGTGCCAATCGTCTAAGACTTGGCGTCGCGCTCGCCGGTATCGAACGAAACCCGCCGGCTGGTCGTCATTTGCGCTTCACGAATGCTAGCAAGCCATCGTTGCCGCGCAGGCGGACGCTCTTGTAAGTCTTACAAGAATTCCGGCTGCCAACGGCGAAGGATCAACGCGGGATGGGCCAGGGCCGGCCGATTTAGCGTAACAGGCTGGTCGTGATCGCGCGAAAAATCTCTTCAATTTCGGCAAACTCGCGATCATCGGCCTGGCAGAAAATCACGTAAGCCGCGTCCCGGGTGCCGTAACTGCGAACTTGTGCGGTATTGGTCAGGTCGAGGCAGTAGAAATTCATGTCGTAGCCGACCAGTTCCTGGCCGGCGATCGTTTCGCGGACCTCTTCTGCGTCGAGCTCGTCGTACTGCTGGCGCATGGCTTTGAGAGCCGTCGCCGCCAGTTTCTCGGGGGCCGTTCCGGAAGGATGAATCATCACCGACCAGAACGATCCACCCGGGGAATAGACCGAGACGACCTGGTTTCCCTCAAGCGCCTCGCTTTCATCCAACTTCCAGCTTTCGGGATAGAGGAAGTGGATGCCTAGTTTGTCGAAAAGTGCTGCCATCGGGAAATTCGTGCGCCTGGAGATTCGAAGTGAGGATTTCCGCCGGACACGCGCCTCGGTACTGGCATCCATCGCGGTCGCGGCGCCGGCCACATTGCCGGCGCCCAGCGGTTTTGCTACGATCCCGCCCCCTGTGTTTCTCCCATCTTTGGAACGCGGCCGATTATACGCATTCTGGCCGCAGCCGCGCGGTGATCATGACATCCGCATCCGTGGGGGCACGTGGATCGGGCCAGGCGCGCACGCGCCGCGGCCAGGCTGCGCACTTAAGCTGGTCGATCGGACGGCTGGTGCTAGCGAGCCTGGTTCTGACGTCCTGCTGCGGTTGCCGCCTTCCCGTGTATGGCGGATCGAAGTCGCGCTCGGTGCTGACTTCGCGACAGCTTTCGCAGCAAGGGGCAAGTGCCCTGTACCGCCAGGATTGGACCACGGCCGAAAAGCTCTTTGCCCGCGCCGTCGAGGCTTGCCCTCAGGACGTCGATGCCCGGCGACAGTACGCCGAGACATTGTGGCATCGTGGGGCCCGGACCGAAGCCACTGCTCAGCTCGCCGAAGCCGTGAAAGAAGCCCCGGAAGACGCGCGACTCTTGGATCGGCTGGCCGAATTCCACTTAGTGGCAGGACAGTTGGCCGAAGCGCGGCATGACGCGGAATTGGCCATCGATCTGGAACCGAAATCGGCCGACGCCTGGATGGTCCGTGGCCGCATCATGCGCCAGTTGGGAGACAATCGTCAGGCGCTGGCCGACCTGCACCGCGCGCTGAGCTACGATCCCCGCAATACGGCGATCCTGCACGAGCTGGCCCGAACTTATCTCGCTATTGGCGAGCCCGACCGCGCGCTGGCGAACCTCCATTCGGTGCTCGAACAGCACGCCCCCGGCGACGAGCCTGCGCAGCTGATGTTCGAAACCGGTCTGGCCTACGCGGGCCTGCATCGCTTCGACGAGGCCGTGGAAAGTTATCATCACGCGATCGCGCGCGACCAAGGCAATCCGGAGATCCTCTACTGTCTGAGCGAGGCGGAAATGGCGCGCGGCAACACCGCCGAGGCACGCATCGCGCTCGAACAGGCCGCCGCTCGCGATCCTGGCAATCCACGCTACCAGGAGCTGATGGCTCGTTTGCCGGGCCGAGGCCCCGCGCAGTCACGATAATCGCTCACGCGGCCGGACGCAGCCTGCGTAATCGTTACTTCTATCCCGGTCGGATCGGAGTTCGACCCGACGATTTTGACGATGTCAAGCGCGCAATGTATGTTTCCGCGGGCCCAATTGCGTCGCAGGACACCGCGCCTGCGCAGTTGTGGCCAGATGAAAGGCGGAAAGTTTTCACGAGGAGTGCTGGGAATGGGCATGCCCGAAGCGTTGACCGCGGGACCCGATAGCTTTATCGATCGCCGCAGTTACACCTCATACGAAGGGCCGCCCGGCCGGGAGCGCCGCCAGTTTGCCGACAGTCATGACGAATTGTCGGCCGACGGCAAAGAGCTGGCCCGCGCGATTGACGCCTACAAGTTGATGCACCGCCGGCGCTTCATCACGCACGATGAAATGTTGGCCGTGGTCAAGTCGTTGGGCTATCACCGCTAAACCGGTCGGCTGTTGATGCCAGAAGTCGCGAGAGCGCTTCGCCGCTCTTCGGTACGGCTTGAGTGCGCCGGTCCATGCCGCGCCCCAGCGGCTTCAGCCCTCGTCGCCGGTTGTCCGTCCCGTGGCGACGTCGAACTCGTAGATCGCCGGCACCAGCATCGCCGCCGTGGCAAAGCCGTAGGCTCCGGCCACGACCAGCAACACGGCCAGCGTGTAATTCAACAGGAAGCTGGTCAGCGCGTAGAACGTCAAAAACGGCAGCGCAAAGGCCGCGATCCAGATGGCGCTCGACGCATTGCGCCAGCCCAGCGCCACCAGTAAGCCGATGCCGCCGCCGACCATGAACGCCAAAAACGGCTGCAACTGGAATTGGAACGAGCCGCTGAAGGCCACCATGATGCGCATGCACGTGGCGACGCCGATGAACAGGAAGAAGACGGTGCCCACGCTTACGGCGATCGCCGCGCGGCTGTTGACGTAATTCATGCCACAATGCACGCCCAGCATGGTGACGAAACCGACCATCACCAGCCAGCCACCGAGCAGATAAACCAGATTCTCGACGCTCACCTGGCGCGCAAAGGCCAGGTACGCGCACAGCACCATCGGCAACAGCACCATTTCCTTGGTGTTGTACAGAGCGCCCGCCAGCTTGCCGAGGATGAACTCGCGCGGCGTGATATCAGTGACGAGCAGTATGTCGAGCGCCCGCGCGTCGCGCTCGGCCGTCAGCGCCGTGACCGCCTGCACGTTCACAAGCGCCAGGCTGAGCACGAATAGCGGCACGATCGGTAGCGCGACCGTGGCCATCGCTGGCGCGCGCTGGGCGTGAATTGTCCAATACAGCCCCGCCGCCGACGCCGCGAACACAAGCAGGTAGGCCAGCCTGAGCAACAGCATCTTGCGGCCATAGGCCCAGGTGCGGACTTCGCGCCACAGAATCGGATTGTCCCACACGCGCCGCGTCCGGCCGTGCTGCCGCGATGGATCTTTGGCGGTATTGATGGCTGGTGCCGACGCGGCGGCCGCATGAGCTTCGCCCAGTCGCCAGTGATGCTCGCCACCAGCCGATTGCGGCGCTCGCTCGTCCTCTTCGAGCGTCGCCGGCCGAGCTTCGCGCGAGGGGTTCCACACGCGCACCATGCCGATGGCGATGCCGTTGAGCAGAAGCGTCAGACCGGTCGCCGTGAGCACGAATAATTCGGCGGGCACAGCACGCCCCAAGAGCGATAGCGCGCCCGCATTCCTCTCAAGAAAGGGTTGTGCCGCCGACAGCGTGGCGCGCCAAGGGCTGATCAGCGTCGCCCAAGTGCCGGTCGGCGCTCCCCACAACTCGCTGCCGAAAGCGCCCGCTGCCAGGGCTTCGCCGATTCCCAACCAGAGGACAATGGCCAAGAGCGTGGTGGCCAAGGCCTGGAATGTTTTTTCGCGCCAAAAGGCCAGAAGCGTGCCCAAGCTGCCCGCGGTGACGGCGCTGGCCAGTGCCACGGCCTCGACGCGCGCCACCTGCTCGAACGACACGCCTCCCAACAAGGTAACCAGCATGAACAGCGGCAAAGCGGCCAGGACCAGCGAGACGATCGACAGCAAACTGGCGAACAGCTTGCCGAGCACCAGCTCGACGTTCGAGATTCTCGTCAGCAGCAATAAGTCGAGCGTGCGCCGATCTTTTTCCGCCGCCACGGCCCCGGCAGACGACAGCGCGGCGAAGAATAAAGAGACGGCCAACTGCAGCGGCGCCAGCAACTGAAACGCCAGGATGCCGAAGCGGGCCAATTCGCCCGTATCGGTCACCGTTTGCGTGCCGGTGAGAACTTGCCAGGCCGTGCTCAATAGCACGAGCAGCGCCCCCACGTACGCCGCGCGCCAGATATAAAGTCTCGGCCGGCGAGGCGCGCTCATTACCTCGCGGCTAAACACGGGTCCGGCAAGCAACGGTCTCTCCAAGTCGGCGAGGGGCAACGCACGATGCGCGAAACGGCCGCGGGCGAATGGCCCCTAGTATAGTCAGCGGGAGCAAGCCTGCGGAGACGGGCGGCGAATGAAGCGGTGAACGTGAAGCGAAGTGCGGGAGCGCCTTTCGCTCATCCCTTAGCACCCCGCGCATGGCGCTCCGAGCATCCTACCCTGGCGGCCACGCCAGCGGTCGGCCGGCGAGCAGGTGCAGGTGCAAATGATCGACCGACTGGCCGGCGTCCGGTCCGCAGTTGATCACCACGCGATATCCGCCCGTTAGCTTGCCGTCGCGCGCGATGCGGGCGGCGGTCAGCAGCAAGTGCCCGGCCAGCTGCGCATCGTCTTCGTCCAGGTCGGCCAGCGAAGGGATTTCGCGCTTGGGGATCACCAGGATGTGGGTAGGCGCCTGCGGCGAGATATCGCGAAAGGCCAGGCAGTGCTCATCCTGGTAGACGATGTCGGCCGGGATCTCGCCGTCGATGATGCGCTTGAAGATCGTTTTCGCGTGCATGGATCGTTGGCAGCTAGTTGGCGAGCTGCGCGAGCGGTATGCCTGATTCGACGAGAAAATTGGGAATCTGATCGACGACCGGATACGCGATCGTCCGATCTTCGCGCACCAGCGCCGCATCGAGTTGTTCGTCGAGCAGCTCCCCAGCGCGGTTCGTCAGGCGCTGCGCGGCGATCGCCTCGTTCAGCTTGCTTAGCAGTGACGCGTCTGCCAGCGCCAGCTTGGTGCGATTCTCGGGGCAAACCAGGATGGACAGCAATTCCTCGGTAATCACGGCGAACGATTCTCCCAACGAAGTGGCCCAGGCGCAAAACCGGATTAACGGTGTTATACGGAACCTGCCGATATAGGACCAGGGCTAGCTAGCGGCGGGAAACCCGGCCGAAAAGGTCGTCTTCCGGCCACTGCCACGACAGGGGCGTGAACGCCTGAGGATAAAGCACCGACTCGAAGCGTCCTGCGCGGTGAACGAGCCTTGTTCCCTTTCACGAGGGTGCCAGGCTCCGAGGGCGAAGGGATTTCGCCTTCGCGGCTTCAACGCGCGGAAATACATATGTCGGGAGTCTAACAATGCATTGCCGCATTTTCTCTGCAGCGGCGTTGGCAGCCCTTTTTGCCTGCCCGCTGCTTGTTAGCGCGCAAGACGTGCGCTACTACCAAGACCCCAATACCGGCCACACGTATCGTCAAACGACCACCACGATACAGCGCCAGATGCCGGTCACACAGTATCAGGCCAGTACCCGCAGCGTGCTGCGCGGACAGTGGCGCACCGACACACAAGACGTCGTGCGCACGTACTCGGTGCCGGTCACGGAATATCGCACGGAAAGTTACTGGCAAGGGCGCTACAACCCCTTCGTGCAACCCACGCTGGCAACGCGCACCGTGCCGACCACGCGTTGGGAAACCCGTACCGAGATCGTGAAGGTGCCCGTGACTCGCTACGAGACCGTGCCCACGACTGAAACCGTACACGTGCCGGTCACCACCTATCAAACCGTGCAGGATCAGGTGGTGCATCATCAGGTGGTCGCGCCCGGAACGGCGAACAGCGCCGTGGTGGCGACGTCGAACGGCTCGTCGATCGGCGGCGTGGCCCAGTTGGATCCTCGGCCGACCATGTCGGGCAGCTCGTCGTCGAGCGATTCGTCGTTGACGGCCGGTGGCTCGAAGACGCAATTGAGCCGATAGGGCGTATTGGTCATCGGGTGCCACTGGTGGCTCGTCCACCAGTGCGGAATTTGGATTAACACTGGTCGACAAGCGACCAGTGGCACCCGAGGTGAAACCGACTCGACGATAAGAAACAAAAAAAGGCATGCGTTCTGTTGCGAATCTTGTTCGCGAGCAGAACGCACGCCCGAAGTTTTTAGTGCAGCCCGTCGGACGTCGGAGCGACTACAAGCTCTCGACCGAAGCCTCGGCGGGCTTCGAGCGGCGGCGGCGTGAAGACTTCGCCGTGCTCCATTCCTTGGTGAGCGTCTCGAACACCTCGGGCGATTCGTAGCGGACGATGTTCTTGCCTTCGGGCATGGGCCCGATCAGGCCGCGAAACACCGGCAGTCCGCGCAGGCCCAGGTCGGTACTGCAATCGTCGACGCCGATTTGCGTGTGCAGTTTCTTGAGCGAGTCTTCCTTGTTGTAATCTTTGATGCGGATCGTTCCATCGGCCGCACGTGTGACGACGCGGATCAGTTCTTTGGCCATGGGGAGGTGGTCGCCTGGTTGTGAGAAACAACCGGCGCCCACGCATGGTCCGCCGGTTCGTGACGTTGCTGCGTACGATTGCAGCCGAGCGATGGTTGCACCCCTTCCGCCAAACGCGGAAAGGTGGCCACTCGGCCAGCGCTCCATCGCCAGTCACCGACTCCGTCGGACTGCCCGGCCGTGCAGCAAGATCACCACGGCCGGACACCATCAGCTATCGGCGGCCGAGGCCGGACTGCTGGCGGCATTTCCCGGCCGTCGACAAACGAGCGCCTTGCGACAGAATCCGCACAGCAAGCGCGCTCCGGATGGTCGCTACCGGCGGCGGCCCCTTGGCCCAGGCACGCTGTTTATGACGGTTATGCGACGTCACGCTCGGCAAAGTCGGCCAGGCGAGCGAACCTTGAAAGGCCGAGGGAGTGACATTAGATTTACTGGTTACCGTGTACGTGCCCATCGCCACCAGCGGGGCGCGAAACCGACGGAGGGTATGCGAATGGTTAGCGGTCTGACTCGAAATCAGATGCCGGGCAACCGGTTGAGGGTTCGAATCCCTTGCCCTCCGCTCTAGCGGACCAGCTAGCCCCCGCAAAAACTTGCGGGGGCTTCTTTCTGCGCCGGCAGCGTTCAAACTCCGCATCGGCACCAATCTCGGCGGCGTTCTGGGATACATCCACCTTTGATGAGACTTCGAGGAATCGACCGTCTTTCGGCTTCAGCGGCGAGCCAGAGGACCAAGGACGATTCGGCAGGGGTCTTCGAGGGACAGATGCCAGACCCTCGGGTAAAATCACATCCGAGCATCGACTCGACGCGCGAACCGCGAGGATAATCCCGATGAAATCTTGGCGGCACGGTCTCCTGGTATTGTTTGTTTTTCTTTTCTGTAGTGCTTCGTTGCATGCTGACGAGCCGCAGCCAAAGAACTACGTTCTGTTTCCCATCACGACCGGATTGCAACGTTCGTTGGCAATGTCGACGAATGCAGACGCCTACGCCCAGTTTGATGTGGCCGAGGTAATGCAAGATGGAGCATTTGATCCGCGCCGCTTTGACGAGAAGACGTTTCTGAACGACCTGACCATGCTCGTTCAGAAGCTTGGCATCGCGAAACCGAGTTTGCAGATCTTCTTCCGGTACGCCGGCGTCGCGCTTGATCCAAACGACAGAAAGGCGATGGAAAGTGCGGTTACCGGCGTCTGTCGCCAAGCAGGATTCGCCAAAGTACGCACCGGCATGGCGGGCGAGGGCGGAAGCTGGAAAGAAAAGGTGGCCCGCTTCGCGAACGTCATGGACAACGAAGGCGCAACCGAGACGCCCGTTGAAACCGAGTTTGTTCGCGTCTACCCAGTCCAAACGAAGCTCTCGCGTTTCCTGCTCGGAAACACCGACTACGATTGTTTGATCGAATTGCGACAGCCGATTGACGGACGCTTTACTGCCTTTTCTGAGGCATCACGCCACGCGATCAGTCAACAAGTGGCCACACTCAAGCTCCCGCACAAACGCAATATCAGCTTCCGCTGCTTCGTAACAACCGCCGGTCGAGACTCGGCTGAACGCTATTTCGCTCGGCGCAACGGCAGTCCCGCGCCGGCCGATGCATTCATCAAGGAACTCGGCTTTCAAGCCTGCACGTATCGCATGACGCCAATGAGCGTGAGTCCTGAAGACCTGCTGAATAAACAAGCGCCGGACTTCACACTCGATGCACTTGACGGTGGCGAAATCCACTTGCATGACCTGATTCGCGGACGTGTGGGCGTCGTTAGCTTCTGGGGCGTCGCCTGTGGGGCATGCCGTGTTGAGGCGCCGCATCTCACGGCACTGCATGATCGATTCAAAGATGAAGGGTTGGTCGTGATCGCGGTCAATGGCTACGACGAGAGCAAGGTGGAGGTGGAGAAGTATGTCCGTGACAAGGGCCTCTCACACCCGATTGCCTTGATGGGCAGCAAAGTTGCGGGCAAGCAATACACGGTCGCATCGTACCCCGTCACGTTTCTTATCGATCGGAAGGGTGTGCTCGTCGACTACCATCTCGGATTCGAGCCGGGTGACGAAAAGCTTCTCGCGGCATCCATCGAACGCCTGCTCGCGGTACCCGCAAATGGCGACAAGTAAACATGGCCACCATCGAAGCAGAATTCAGACATTGACTACTTTCGCTCCTCGGTCTAGTGCGCCAAGGATCTCCGTGTTCGTCATAAACCTGGCAGTGATGGGATATCTCGCAGCAAATCTTTACAGGACCAGGGGCAAGAGTTCTTCGCCGTAATGCCGTGTACTGCGAGCGATTAACGATCCCTGGTCCATTGGGCACCTCACCACAGTTCTTACCGCGGCAGGAGGATGTATACTGAGACGGTCATCAACGGCTCGAGTATTTCGCAGGACTTCGCTTACGATGCCATACAAAACACTGATTACTATCGCCTGGTTAACTCTCTCATCAGCGCGGCCGGGGATGGCAGCGGATGCCCTCGACTGGCGATTGTGGCGCGGGCCCGAGAGCAGTGGCAGCATTGAGCGGGGAACTTACCCCGTCAGGTTTGGCGCCGACACGTTTCTCTGGCGCGCGGAATTGCCAGGCAGGGGCTGTTCGACGCCCATCGTGCTCGATGAATTGATTTACCTGACGTCTCCGGTCGACGCGAACGACGCGCTGCTCTGCTACGACGCGCACGGGGCGGAGAAATGGCGCGCGGTTTTCAGTAAAGAGGATCCTGGAAAGCACCGCAACGGATCGGGTTGCAATGCCTCGCCTGTCACGGATGGAAAGGCCGTATTCGTCTACTTCAAAAGCGGTACGTTTGCGGCCGTCGATCTCGATGGCAAGGTGCGTTGGAAGACCGACCTCGTCGAGCGCTTCGGAAAGGAGACGTTGTTTTGGGATCATGGCACTTCGCCCGTGCTGACCAATCGGTACGTCGTGATGGCACGGATGCATCAAGGCGAATCATGGCTGGCCGCATTTGATAAGGAAACCGGGGACATCGCTTGGAAGGTCGCGCGCAATTACTCGACGCCGACCGAATGCGATCACGGCTACGCCACGCCATTGGTCATTCAGCACAATGGGAAAGAGTCCATCCTGGTCTGGGGAGCCGAGCATATCACGATTCACGACGCGACCGATGGGCAGGTTTCGTGGGTGTGCGGCAATTTCAATCCGGACGCCAACAAGCTGTGGCCAGCGATCGCATCGCCCGTGATCGTGGGAGATATGGTCGTAATCGCGTACGGTCGCAATGATCGAGGAATCCCGCGTCTGCACGGAATTCGACTCTCAGGAACCGGTGACGTCACGGAAACCAATCACGTGTGGAGGCGCGACGATGTGGGAACGTTCGTCCCGACTCCGGCCGTCTACAATGGCCGCGTCATACTCGTGCGAGATCGCGGCGAAGTCGCATGCATCGACCCCGCCACGGGCAAGACCATTTGGGAAGGAGCGTTTCCCAAGCATCGAATGAACTTTTACGCGTCACCGCTCGTTGCCGGCGAAAAGCTCTACGCGCCGCGCGAGGACGGGACCGTGTTCGTCGCGAGTGTCGCCAATGACAAGTTCGAATTGTTGTCCGAGAACGACATGGCCGAGTCCGTGATCAGTTCGCCTGTCCCGGCCTCCAGCGGCATCTTGATCCGCGGCGAAAGGCACCTCTTCTGCGTCAACTCAGAGACCTCGCCACGGTGAAGTGCGGGCGATCGCGAACGAAATCCGCCAAGGGACCAAATCGTGGAAGCGTGTACTAGCTTCACGCGTCCGGCACGGCCTTGGATTATCGCCACGAACGCCGTCCGCTCAGTGGCGACGGCCCCTGCCTCGGCGCGCAGGCGGCCTACCGTCGATTGTGACCAATCCTACCGAGTGACGCCCGAGCAATCGCCGCGAGTTCCGCATCGGGATCCTTCGCGACGAGCTCCTCCAGCAATTTTCTAGCGTCATCCGTTCCCACCTGCTCGAGAACAGAAATCGCTCGCTGGACGGCATGGCGACTTTCGACCCCGGCATCCTTCTTGATCAGGAGTTTTTCGAGTCGTTGTCGTCGCTGACTATCCTCCGACGACTCTCCTTCACCGCGGCTGTTCAAATCGAAAATCGATTTCACCGGCCGCAAATGTTCACCAAGGAACGCCACTGCCTGCACAGGTTCCTCGGCAAGCAAAAGCATTGCCTGCAACGCGATCGCGCTATCTTCACCTGACAATTCGTCCCAAAGCTGCGACAGCTCTTTTGGAGCCTTGTGGTCGCGCCTTAAATTCCAAAGATAGCACACGCCGTCTTCGCCACCGCTGAACACGGTGCGGCTGTCGCGTCCGAAATTCACCGTGTAGACGTAATGTTTGTGGCCGGGAACCTTCCACACCTCTGCGCCATTGACCGGGTTCCGTACCGACACGCTTCCATCCGACCCCCCGATCGCAATCCACAATCCATCCGGCGAATAGTTCATCGTTCCATAGGTCACGCGCGGAGCTTGAAACGCGCTGCGCTGCTTCAGGTCATCCATTCGCCAGACCCGAACTTTGCCATCCATGTGAACGGTCGCAAACTCATCCCCATTGGGAGACGCGCATACGGTATACATTCGCAGGTCGGTCTTATTCTGGACGGCCTCCT
>DASZWQ010000013.1 GCA_035546535.1 Pirellulales bacterium
TCGAAATCCCAGTGCGGATAATCCGACGACCACAATAGCTGCGTGTCGGCTTTGATCATCTTGAAGGTCGCTTCGAGGATCGACAAATCTTCGGGCACTTCCATCGGCTGCGACGAGTAGTACATGTCGCGCATGTATTCACTGGGCTTGCGCTTGAGCGACGGGCAGTCGGACGTGCGCATCATGTAGGAATGGTCGAGCCGCTGCATCAGGCAATAGGCCCAAGTGAGCCCGCTCTCGATCCACAGCACTTTCAGCTTCGGGAAACGCTCCGGCAGGCCGTTTATGACCCAATTGGTCATGTGGATCATGTTGAACCACATGAAGCCGAGCGAGTGCACCGAGATGAAGCGGTTGGTCATCTGCAGCGCGCGGTCTTCCCACGAATAAGCGGCGTGGAACGAGATCGGCTTGCCCAGTTCCTCAAGCAGCGCATAGGTTTTCATATAGGCGTTGTCGTGCACCGGCTTGTAGCGCGGCGACGTCACCATGAAGCCGACGACGCCCTTCTTGTCGCCGAAATCCTTCACCGTCTTGTAGGCCGCTTCCGGATCGTTGAACGGGATGTAGAGCATCGAGACCAGCCGCGGCTCGACGGCGAGAATTTTTTCACACAGCCAGCGGTTATAGGCGCGGCACAGCGCGACCTCGATCTCGACCTGCGGGTGCAGGCCGAGGAACAGCATCGGCGTGGGAAACATGCAGGCGTAGTCGACGCCCATCGCGTCCATCCACTCCAACGTCATGACCACGTCGCGATGCCGGCCGTCGTTCGGCACCTTCTGCAGTCCGCGCATGTTGGCGCGCGTGATGCGGCCGCCGAGATTCTGATTGCCGACCGAGGAATTGAGCAGGCCGGAGCGGCCGGGACGCTTCGCCGAATCGATCATGTCGCGGCGAATCACCGGACTTTCGATGTACTGGAAAACGTCCTTGTAGGATTCGTTTTCGTAGTGGTGCGCGTCGACATCGACGATCAGAAAATCCTGGAAATTACGCGCGCGCGCCTGCTGCGCCGCGTGCTCCAGGTGCTTCGACGTCGAATAGTCGTCGAAATTGAGCTTGCGGACTTCGTTCGGCGTCGCATCCATCTCAACCTCCGTTCAGCGCCCATGATCCCAGGGAAGACCGTCACTCGGTTTTCCGGACCGCGCGTCAGGCGACGACGTAAATCTCGTCGCCGCGTTGCACCACCTGGTACTTTTTGAGCTTCAGCCGGCTGTCGCCGACGCAGCGGCCGGTCGTCATCTCATATTCGTAGCCGTGCCAGGGGCAGACAAAGTGCACCTCGTCGGAAAACGTCTGTCCCTGATAGGTACGGTCGGCATCGATCAGGTCGACCACCTTGTTCATCAGGATTCCTTCGCACGCCGGCCCGCCCGAATGAACGCAGTAATTGCTGTAGGCGTAGTAAGTCCCGCCTTGATGAAACACACCGATCTCTTCCTTGCCGGCGACCACGATACGCCGGTCACCGTCCGGGAGCTCCGATGCCTTGGCCACAAACCATTCCGCCATGCCGTTCCTGCCCTTGAATATCGTAGTTCGCTCGTGCAGCAGTATAGGTGGGCCGGCGCGCAGGCAACAAGTGCGGTTGCGACGAGCGGCCATGCGCCTGGCACTCAGCGGTGCCCTCGCTCGATCCAGCTTGAGCTTGAGGCAATTTTGCTGGCATCCTGGGGTTCATTACGGGACAAGGACGACGCGGCGGCACGCCGCGCACAAGCGAGGGGACAATGACCAGCACAACACCGGAGCACGGCGGCGCTGCCGAACCACGGCTTCTTATTCCGGCCTTGGCGCCGTTCTACAGTTTCGCGCGGGAAATTTCCTGGCCGCTGATCCGCCTGACGGTCGGCGGCACGCTCCTCGTCCACGGCATCAACCGGTCGATGATCCCGCTGTCGCGCGCCACCGAGGAGATGGCGAAGTCAGGGCATGAACCCGCGATGCTGTTCGCCGTCTTCGCCCTGGTCAACGAAACCGTCGGCGCCGTCTGCATCATGTTGGGGCTGTTCACGCGGTTCTTTGCGGCCACGATCGCCATCGAATTTGCGATGATCAGCATCCAGTTCGCCCATAACGGCTGGGCCTGGGCCAAGCACGGCTGGGAATATGTTTTCCTGTGGGGGCTGATCTTCTTCGCCATCGCGCTGCGCGGCGGCGGTCCCTATTCGCTCGACCGCAAGATCGGCCGCGAGCTTTGAGCCACGGCCGCCGGCGGCTTTAATCGCGGCCTTGTTTCGCCACGGCGCGGCCGCTAAATACGGCGCATTCCACTCAAACCTCGGTCTGCGGAGAGGTGGCAGAGTGGTTGAATGCACCGCACTCGAAATGCGGCATACGGGCAACCGTATCGGGGGTTCGAATCCCTCCCTCTCCGCCAGT
>DASZWQ010000014.1 GCA_035546535.1 Pirellulales bacterium
ACGGTGATCAGCGACCCGGCGATCGAGACCACGACCACGATCGCGCCCAACCCGCACACGCACCAGACGCCGACCCTGACGCACGACATGAAATATCACACGCCGCAGTATTTTGCGCTGTGCTACATCATGAGGGTGAATTAGCGGGCAGTAGGCAGTAGGCAGTAGGCAGCAGGCAGTAGGCAGAGACGACAAGGCCGCACCTACGGTGCAGCCGTTAAACGGTCCGGGCGTTCCTCATTCATCACTCATCATTCATCGTTTTCCGAAATGCGTATCGTCATCACAGGCCCCGACAGCCGACCCGTGCGGCCGCGCGAGCCCAACCTGTTCGCCGAGGCCCTGGCCGAGGGCCAGGTGATCGGCCGCTTGTGGTGTCATCATGCCGAGGGGCGCGTGAGCGTCGAGTATGCCTACGTCGAAGAAGCGTATCGGCGCCGCCGCGTCGGCCATGCCCTGATGTACGAGCTGGAACGGCGCTACCCGGGGCTGACGACTTCCGAGGCGCAAGGGATCGGCTGTTCGTCGATCCCGAGTTGGTTCTTTCTCCGCGCGCGGATCATGGCCGAAGGGCCGTACGCCGGCCGGCCCGACCTGGGGGAATACGTGTCGGACGTGCTGGAAAATGCTGACGCCGCGCAGGAGGCGCCGCCATGCTGAGCCGGCTGCTCGATTGGCTGGGCGTCCGCTACGACTGCGTGAGCGACGCGGCCGGCACTCCCTACTTCCACCGCTGGACACTCTTTGGTAATCGGTGGTGTTCGATACTCTTTCATAAGCTCACGGCCGGCGACGAAGGGCTCGAGGGAAATTACCACGATCATCCGTGGTGGTTCCTGTCGCTCAAGCTGTGGAACGGCTATCGCGAAGGGATCTTGGCAGCGGACGGCACCGTGCGTTATCGCCGGCACTGGCCGGGGACGCTGCACTTCCTGCCGGCCGAGACGCCGCACCGCGTCGAGCTCCTCGCCGGCCGGCCGGCCTACAGCCTGGTCCTGACCGGCCCCGTGCGGCGCAATACCGTGTTCTACACGCCCGAGGGGCCGAAAGAATGGGGCGAATACATGCGCTGGATTGTGCGACAGCGCGCGGAGGCTGGCCCGCCGGGCCGAGCGCATGCTGAGGGCGCGCCTGCGGCGCGGCCGTTAAACGGCTGTCCCGTAGAAACGCCCTGTCCTCGTCGCCACGGCAGTCCCGTAGGGACGCCCTGTCCTCGTCGCCACGGCTGTCCCGTAGGGATGCCATCAACCCGTGAGGAGATTCATGCCATGTCAGCGAGTATGACGAACTTCCTGCTCCTCACGCATTCGACTTAACCGCCGAGCTGGCTCGGCGCGGAACCATTCCGAGAAACCATCCAACGCAAAGGAACAGCCATGCGACGTCGTCCGTTGACCTCGGCTCTCAGCCTGCGGCATGCGGCCGCGATGATGGCACCCAGCGTGCCAACTCCTTTGAAGTACCTGAGCTTGTTGCAGCTCTATATCGACGCCGGCTACACGGCCACGATGTCGTTTTGCAAAGGCGCGCAGTTCGTGGCAGCGGGATCGCAATATCTGCAAGCCGCGCATTCCGCGTCGATCGATTTCAGTACCGGTACCAATGCCAACAAGTTCTCGGTCGAGTTGTGGCGCAATACGACGTCGATCGGCACGCAGCGGTGCTATATCTCGAAGGATCTCGGCAATACCGCAGGTAAGCACGGTTGGGCGATCCGCTCGTCGGGAACGATCGGACAAGAGAGCCAGGTCGAATTCTGGATCTGGAACAACACGGCCAATGCCTATGCCGGGATCGTCACGACCAATGCGCCGGGCAACTGGTCGAGCTGCGTGGTCACAGCTGACCTCACGGTTCCGACGGTGAACATGTATTTCGACGGCTCGACAACGCCGGCCACCACTACGCCAACGGTCGGCACGCTGGCGGCGTTGGCCACGGGCCAATCGGCGCCCCTGTTGCTCGGCGCGTGGAACGGTTCGGGCGGCATCGCGAATCTCTATGACGGCGTGCTGGCCAGCGTTCGCTTATGGCGCGAAGTCATTCCGACGGTGATCGTGCCATTGCTCTTCAATGCCGGTTTTCCGTTGAGCTATGCCCGCTTGACGGGTGGCCAGAAGACCAATCTCGTCGCCGCCTGGGACCTGACCGAAAGCGGCGGCACGCGCAGCGATGCAACAGCAAACGCGAACCATCTGGCAGAGCAGAATGGCCCCCTCGCCCAGGCGCAGCTGTGTACATCGCTCGACGACCGCGGGCCGAGCGGATACCAGTTTTTTGCACCGCGCTTCAACTACGCGCCCCTCTGGATCGCTCTATCTCCGCTCAACAACCTGCCGGCGCTGCAAATGTGCGGCCAGCATTGGATGCGCGCCAGCGCGCCGGGATTCGGTCGCAATCTTCTTTCGGGCGATATTTTCACGGTCGTCCGCCCGACCGACCTGTCGATCCTCAACTTCGACTATTCCATCCTCACGGCGGACAAAGAGACCTACGACGGAAACTTCACTTACATGTTCCCATTGTTTTATAACTCCACTCTTCAGTTACGTATCCGCCGCGACGCCGCCACGGCGACAAACGGGCAGGTTCGTGGCACGACCACGGTTACTACGGGAACCACATACGTCACCAATCAACGCGGTTTTGGCGCCGGTGGCACGGCCAGCCTTGCATACCGCCTCAATGGCGTCGCCGACCCGATCGATCCTTCGTTCGGTAACTTCGCTGCCAACACCGGCAACACCCAGAGTCAGTGGTATGCGACACTGGAAGGGGTCGATTCGCTCATTCTGGGTGGACTGAACTACGACTCGGGTTCTCCCCTCGAAGGGCCGTATACCGTGCAGGACCGCTTCGTGGGTTACCTGTCTACCGTGCTCATTTATGGAGGCACCGTGGCCAACGGAAGCCTGACGGATGCTCAAAACCTGGATGTGGAGAATTGGGCGCGGCGGCTTGCGAACGTATAAGCACGTTTGCATCGCGTACACGCGATCAAGGATCGGCTTTGGCACGCTGATAAAACAGTTCCAGGATGCCCGCGATGACGTCCGCTTGTTCGGTCTCCAACAGTAGCGCAAGTTTGTCGTGCAGCTCGCGCTTACGATTGATGGCCTCTGCGGCGCGCAGCGCGCCTTCGCTAGTCAGCGCCCCGCCCATTCCCATGCGGCTGTACAGCTCGTCGAAGTCGGCAACGCACCATTCACTGAATAGCTCCGGACGGCTGTCCAATAATTCATCCACGGTTGGATTCGTATGACGATCGAACTGTTTCCGCCCCGCCAGAAGTGGGCTTTGGAAGAACTCGTTCGTCTCGACCCCCAATCCCTGCGCCAACTGATGCAGGGTCCGCGCGTGTGGTTTGGAACTGGCACCGGCCAGAATGCTTTTCACCGTACGCTCGTCGAGCCCTGTGCGCCGTGCAACGTCCAGCACGGTCAGGTCGAGCTGCGCCATCAGACGCCGGAGATTGTGGGCGAAAGGCTGCATGGAGGTGTCAGGCTGCGTGGTCGGCGTTGTTGGCGCGGGATTTATGCCCTTTTTGCGTTGACTCAGGTAAGTGTACTAATGTATACTTCAGGCAAGGGCAGAGGTCCAGACGTTTCACCGTCAGAAGTTGGACGAAGACGGCTCGACGACGAGACAATCGCGTGAGACGGGCGCACGGCGCCGCGGCGTTGCGCCGACAGGGGCGGTGCGCACCGCGACGTCCGGGGAACAACTGCGCGCGACCTTGAATCCTGCCCTGCGCCTCATGAATTGGGTGGGTGACTCATCTCGTGGGGCACAGCCACAAACGCACGTAAGGACATGGGCGAATGACGATCAGAACTGCGACCGCGGAACGATACAGAATCTGGATCGCGAAATTTCAAGACTGGCAGCCGCGATCGTGGCGCGATCTTCCGCGCGAGGCGGTTGCCGTCGAGTTGGCTGAGTCCGGCTGTTTCAGCGCGAACGATGCGCTCGCCTATATCGAGGGTTTCAATCGCGTAGCGATCGGCCGATCGGATCATCGCTGGGCGGTTGCCATGCCCGTGATCGCGTACGAGGGGGATCCCGCGCCCGGGGAGCTTATCTTTCCGCGGAAGACCGCCATGGCGCCATCGGCCGGCTAAGGTCGCCGCGTCACGTGCCGCCGCAGCGCGCGCCCGCTTATCGAAGCGCCGTGCGTCATTTTGTCTTCGCGCCGCGGGGCCAAGGGTCGGGCCAGTCTCCCCAGCGGTCGAGATACATGCGGTAGGCGCGAACTTCGCCGGCCCGAGCGGTGAGCCAGGACTTGGTTTCGGCGATGATTCCCTGCTCCTCGTCCAGCGACAACCGTCCCAGCAGCACGCGAGTGCGCAAGAAGACGAAGTACGTATCCAGCACGTCGCATCGGCAATAGTCGTGGATGTCGCTGACCTTTCCGGCATCAAAGAGGTCTTGCACCATGTGCCCTTCGACATCCATTTTGCCGGGCTTGCCGAGCAAATTGGCCGCCAGGTTCAAACCACCGGTAAAGCGCGTGCTGCCGAAATTCGTCAGCAATTCTTGCAGGTCAATATGGGCCTCGAGGTTGTAGCGGTTCCTCGATTGCTCGAAGCTCTTGGCGGTCAGATTGAACCAGCCCGGCACGCTCAGCCCAAAGCGAAAGGCCGACAGCTCCAACAGTGGCAGATCGAAGGTCCGTCCGTTGAAGCTGACGAGCGTCGGCCGGCCGTGCTTCTCCCAGCCACGCCAGAAATTCTCGGTGATCACGTGCGGCCGGGATTCCGCCTCGTCGAGCACGGCCATGTCCTGCAGGCGGAACTCCGCATCGACTTTGGCCACGGCGATCGACGTCGGAAGGTGATACGTGTAGGGAACGAAGTCGCTCTCGTACTTTGCCATCAGCTCCTTGCGGTATTTCGTCACCGCGGCCTTGGCCGACAGCTTCTCGCCCGGATAGATCAACCGCGCGACGAGATCACCGTCGGCGATGCTTTCGATATCGAAGACGAGATAACGCGTCGCAGCCATGTCGAGCCCATCCCTGCATAAGCTGAAGAAATACCGACCGGCGTCGCACATAATCACGCAGCGCCAGGCGCATGCGCGACTACACCCTTGCTTGCCTTTCGGCTACACTCGAACCAAGCGAATTGGAGCAGGCGGGCCATGAGCGCACAAGGCACATCAACGGCAGTTATCCAATCATGGCCATCCGAGTTGCGCTGCACCATGAAACGCGTTACGATTACGACCGGCTCGTCGCTCTCTCGCCGCAAATCATCCGGCTGAGGCCGGCGCCGCACAGCCGAACGCCGATCTTGAGCTACTCGCTGAAGGTCGAGCCTGCCGAACATTTTGAAAACTGGCAGCAAGACCCGCACGGCAATTTTCTTGCCCGACTCGTCTTTCCCGAGCGCACCCGTACTCTCGACATCGCGGTGGACTTGATCGCCGAGTTGACGGTGATCAATCCGTTCGATTTTTTCATCGAATCGTCGGCCGAGATGTTTCCTTTCGAGTACGAACCGTGGCTCGCCCGCGAGCTGCGCCCGTACCTGGAACTTGAGCCGCCTGGCCGCCGTTTCGAGGCGTACCTAAGCGCGATCGGTCGCCCCCGGATGAAGACCGTCGATCTGTTGGTGGCGCTCAACCAGCGCCTGCAGCAGGACGTGCGCTACCTGATTCGCATGGAGCCAGGCGTGCAATCGCCCGAAGAAACGCTCACTCTCGGTTCGGGCAGTTGTCGCGATTCGGCGTGGCTGCTGGTGCAAGTCCTGCGGTGTCTGGGCCTGGCGGCGCGCTTCGTGTCGGGCTACCTCGTACAGTTGGTGCCGGACGTGAAGCCGCTCGACGGGCCGGCCGGCGCTGCGGCTGACTTTACCGACCTGCACGCCTGGACCGAGGTGTATATTCCCGGCGCCGGTTGGATCGGGCTGGACCCGACGTCGGGGTTATTGGCTGGCGAAGGGCACATTCCGCTTGCCTGCTCGCCCGACCCATCTTCCGCCGCGCCGATCACGGGCGGCGTCGAGGCGTGCGAGACGAAGTTCTCGTTCGACATGACGATCAGCCGGATCCATGAAGATCCGCGCGTGACGCGCCCGTATACCGACGAGCAGTGGGCGCGGATCGAGGCTCTCGGTCACGCCGTCGACGAACGGCTGGCCGCGGGCGACGTGCGCTTGACGATGGGAGGCGAGCCCACGTTCGTATCGATCGACGATATGGACGGCGCCGAATGGAACACCGCGGCCGTCGGCCCCACGAAGCGCCGGCTTTCCGAAACGCTGGTCCGCCGGTTGCAAGAGAAGTTCGCTCCTGAAGCGTTGTTGCACTTCGGCCAGGGTAAGTGGTATCCCGGCGAATCATTGCCGCGCTGGGCGCTGGCGTGTTATTGGCGTGCCGACGGTCAGCCCGTGTGGCGCGATGCGAGCTTGATTGCCGAGGAAGGTAAGAAGTACAAGCACACGGCCAAGGATGCCGACGAGTTTGTCCACCGTGTCGCCGCGCATTTGCACGTCGACAACAACTGGATCGTGCCGGCCTACGAGGATCCGTGGCATTACCTGGCCAAGGAACGCCATCTGCCGATCAACGTCGATCCGCGCGACCCGAAGCTGTCCGACGCCGAAGAGCGCGCGCGCATGGCACGGGTGTTCGAGCGCGGCTTGGGCGCTGTGACGGGTTACGTCCTGCCCCTCGAGCGTCAATGGTGGCAAGGCAAGCCGCGCTGGCGGAGTGGACCGTGGCCGGTACGCAGCGACGCGTTGTTTCTGTTGCCGGGCGACTCGCCGCTCGGCCTGCGCTTGCCCTTGGAAGCGCTGCCGTACTTGCCGCCATCCAGCCGTCAGGGCATTTATCCGCTCGATCCGACGGCGCCGCGGGGCCCATTGCCCGACTATCCGGGCCGCACCCCGCAGCCCGAAATCCCGGCCGCCGGTCGCGGTCGCGGAGCGGACGAATTGCACGACCAGCGGACGATTCGTGCCGCGACGCCCGAGTTGCTATCGACCGAGGTCGTGCGCACGGCGCTGTGCGTCGAGCCGCGCGACGAAGCGCTGCACGTTTTCTTGCCGCCCGTCGAACAATTGGAAGATTATCTCGATCTGGTGGCGGCGATCGAAGCTTCGGCCGCCGAGATGAAAGCGCCGGTCGTCGTCGAGGGATATCCGCCTCCCTTTGATCATCGTCTGCATCATTTCAAGGTCACGCCTGACCCGGGCGTGATCGAGGTCAACACGCCCCCGACGCAAACCTGGGGTGAGTTGGTCGACATCACGACGACGCTGTACGAAGAAGCGCGGCAAACGCGGTTGGGCACGGAAAAGTTCGCATACGACGGCCGGCATACCGGCACCGGGGGCGGTAATCACGTCGTGCTCGGCGGCCGCACGCCGATCGACAGCCCGTTCTTGCGCCGGCCCGACCTGCTGTGCAGCCTGGTGACCTATTGGAACAACCATCCGGCGCTGTCGTACCTGTTCTCGGGGGCGTTCATCGGGCCGACGAGCCAGGCGCCGCGGGTGGACGAAGGGCGCCGCGATGCGATCTACGAGCTCGAAATCGCTTGCGCGCAAGTCCCCGACCCCCGGCGTTCCCAGGGCCACGAGTGTCCGCCGTGGCTGGTCGATCGCATCTTTCGTAATTTGCTGGTGGACGTGACCGGCAATACGCACCGGGCCGAGTTTTGCATCGACAAGCTGTACTCGCCCGACAGTGCGACGGGCCGGCTGGGGCTGGTGGAATTCCGCGCGTTCGAGATGCCGCCACACGCCCGCATGAGCCTGACGCAGCAGTTACTTTTACGGGCTCTGGTAGCGCGATTCTGGGAGGAACCGTACCGCGAGCAACTGGTCCGGTGGGGAACGACATTGCACGATCGGTTCCTTTTACCCTATTTTGTTCAGCAGGACTTTCGGGACGTAATTCTCGAAACCCGCCGGGCCGGTTTCCCGCTTGAGGCGGAGTGGTTTGCCGCGCATTTTGAATTCCGCTTTCCGCTCGTCGGCACGATCGTCCGGGACGGAGTGCAATTAGAATTGAGACAGGCGATCGAGCCGTGGTACGTGCTGGGCGAAGAGCCCGGCGGCGGCGGTACGACCCGCTATGTCGATTCATCGGTCGAGCGGATGCAGGTGCGCGTGACAGGGATGACTAACTCGCGACACATCGTGACGTGCAATGGGCGCCGCCTCCCGTTGCGCCCGACCGGCGTCGAGGGAGAATTCGTCGCCGCGGTGCGCTACCGCGCCTGGCAGCCCCCCAGTTGTCTGCACCCGACGATTGCGGTGCACACGCCGCTGGTGTTCGACATGGCCGACGCCTGGCAACAACGCAGCCTGGGAGGTTGCACCTACCATGTGGCGCATCCGGGCGGGCGCAACTACACGACCAGCCCCGTGAACGCCTACGAAGCTGAGAGCCGCCGCGCGGCGCGCTTCTTCGCCAGCGGTCATACGGGGGGCCAATGGTCGGCGCCCTCGGAACCGATCAATCCGGAATATCCGCTGACTCTCGATCTCCGCTGCGTCCCTAAGGAAAGATGAGCGCATCGCTGGACAGCACGACGGGCACCGACGGCGGGCTGTTCAACGGCTACACGCCTTTGCACGGCGCTTTCGATGAATACCTTGCAGCCCCGGGCGTCGCGCGCCCCCACTGGCGCCCCTTCGCCGAAGCGCTCGCTTCGTTCGGCACCGAAGAGTTTGCGCGACGGCGCGAGCAGGCCGTGCGCTTGGTGCACGAAAATGGCTTGATGTACAACGCCGTGGGCGATCCGGCCCAGGCGGCGCGCCCCTGGGATTTGGATGTCTTGCCGGTTCTCATCGCGGCCGAAGAATGGCGCCGTATTACACTGGGGCTGGTGCAGCGGGCGCGGCTGTTGAATCGCGTGCTGGTCGACCTGTATGGGCCGCAGCGCTTGCTAACCGAAGGCCTGCTGCCTGCCGAGCTGTTGTTCGAGCACCCCAATTTTCATCGCGAATTGCACGGCCAGCAACCGCCGCGCGATCTGTTTCTGCATTTCTATGCCGCTGACCTGGCCCGCTCGCCGGATGGGCGCTGGTGGGTCGTGGCCGATCGCACGGATGCTCCGCTCGGGGCCGGATACGCGCTGGAAAACCGCATCGTCGTTTCGCGCATGCTGTCGAGCGTCATTCGCCGCACGCGCGTCGAACGGCTGGCGCCCTTTTTTATCGCGCTGCGTGAAACCTTGCGCGAGCTGGCGCCCAAGCAGACCACGAACCCGCGCATTGTGCTCTTGAGCCAGGGACCGCACAGCCCGCATTATTTCGAGGACGCGTACCTGTCGCGTTATCTCGGCTATACGCTCGTCGAATCGGGCGACCTGGCGGTCCGCGACGATCATGTGCTGCTCAAGACTTTGGGCGGGCTGTTGCCGGTGGATGTGATCTTTCGTCGTCTGAACGACGCGAACGCCGATCCTTTGGAATTGCACGGTGATCCCGCGGTGGGCGTGCCCGGGCTGCTCGAAGCGGTTCGCAACGGCAACGTGGCGGTCGCCAACGCGCTGGGCAGCTCGCTGATCGAACCCAGCGTTTTCATGGCGTATTTGCCGAGCTTGTGCCGGGCGCTACTGAATGAAGAGTTGTACATGCCGTCAATCGGCACCTGGTGGTGCGGCGATCCGGCAAGCCTGGCGCACGTCGAGCAGCATCGAGACGACCTGATCGTAACCTCGGCATTTCGCCGCAGCCGGGCGCAACTGGGAAGCGGCGCGATGAAGGCCGACGCCGTACACGAAGCCGCGCTGGCCGCGCATCCGGCGCGCTATGTCGCGCAAGAGCGATTCGGTCGCTCGTGCGTGCCGATCGCGACCGATGCGGGGCTCGCACCGGCACACATGGCGCTGCGCGTGTACCTGGTCGCTTCGGGGAACTCGTACGTCACGTTGCCGGGCGGGCTGGTGCGCGTCTCGCGCGAGGCGGCGCAGCTCGATCGATCGGTCCTGGGCGGCGAGGGGAGCAAGGACGCCTGGGTACTGGCCGAAGGGCCCGTGCGCGAAGTCACGCTGCTGACGCCGGCCGGTCAGGCCATCGAGTTACGCCGCAGTGGCAACGAATTGCCCAGCCGTGTGGCTGATAACTTGTTCTGGCTGGGTCGCCAGATCGAGCGCGCCGACGGCTCGGCACGGCTCTTGCGCACGATTCTCAGCCGTTTGACGAGCGAACATGAAATCGCCGGGCTGCCGGAGTTGAATCCGCTTTTGCGCTGCCTGGCGGCGCTGGGGCAATTAGAACCCGGCTTTGTCATCGAAGGAATCCGCCAGCAGTTGCCCGCGATCGAGCGTGCGCTGCCGGCAGCCGTTTTCGACGGTATGCAGTCGGCCAGCCTGGCCTCGAACGTCGCCGCCGTGCACCGGCTCGGGTCGCTCGTGCGCGATCGTTTGTCGGTGGACAGTTGGCGCATCATCCATCGCATCCACGAGGAGTTTCAACTGCTGTCCACGAGGTCCGCGGTCGGGTTGAGCGATGT
The DNA here is from genome assembly GCA_035546535.1 of Pirellulales bacterium. Lineage (NCBI taxonomy): Bacteria > Pseudomonadati > Planctomycetota > Planctomycetia > Pirellulales > Pirellulales bacterium. The sequence goes on from DASZWQ010000014.1 coordinate 10,471, forward strand.
CCTGATGCTTGCCAATCGCATGATTATCGACCTGGCGGCCTTCGGCGGTCTGGTCGATGAGAGCATGACGCGCACGCAAGGGTGGCGGTTCCTCGATATCGGCCGGCGGCTGGAGCGCGCCTTGCACACCGTGACACTGGCCCAAAACATTCTGGTCGATATCGGCCCGCAGGACGGACCGGTACTCGAGGCTTTTTTGGAAGTGGCCGACAGCGTGATGACGTACCGCTCACGCTACCTGGCGACACTGCAGCCAGCGCCGGTGCTGGACCTGGTTCTGACCGACGATACGAATCCGCGCTCGGTTGCATTCCAACTGATGACGCTGGCCGATCACGTCGAGAACCTGCCGCGCGAACGGTCCCAGCCGCTGCGCAGTCCCGAACAGCGCATTGTCCTCAGCCTGCTCACGGCGGTGCGCATGACCGAGGCCGAGACTTTGCGCAAGCTGCCGCGCCGAGGCGAGCGCACCAAGCTGGACCGGTTGCTGGGGCGATTGAATGAACAACTGCCGCGATTGTCCGATCTGATCGCGCACAAATACCTGGTCCACGCCGGCACGCCACGGCAATTGGCCGAAGGTTGGTGGGACGACGAGCGATGAACTACCAGATCAGTCATACCACGACGTACGAGTACCACGAAGTGGTGGCCACGTGCCAGAACGTCGTACACTTGACGCCCCGCGCCGTACCGCGGCAAACCTGCCATCAGCATCGCCTGGTGGTGAAGCCGTCGCCCACGGGGATCAATCGGCGCACCGATTATTTCGGCAACCCGGTCGCGTTTTTCTCGATCAGCGAGGGGCATCGCAAATTGAGCATTACGTCGATGAGCCGCGTCGAGGTGCGTCCCACTTCCCTGATGGCGACCACGGATTCGCCGCCTTGGGAGAGCGTTCGCGACGCGTTGCCGGCCGACCGCGGCGCGCACGCCGTGAACAACTATCAGTTCTGTTTCGATTCGCCCCACGTGACCCGCAGCGATGAACTCGCCGCCTACGCGGCCTCCTCGTTCGGTGCCGGTCGGCCGATCCTTGAAGGCGCGCTCGAGCTGACGGCGCGCATCCACAAGGACTTCACCTACGACCCGCAGGCCACCACGGTACACACGCCGATTGCCGAGGTATTCGCGCATCGCCGCGGCGTGTGCCAGGACCTGGCGCACGTGCAAGTCGGCTGCTTGCGATCGCTCGGTCTGGCTGCGCGTTACGTAAGCGGTTACTTGCGAACCATTCCGCCGCCCGGCCGGCCGCGCTTGACGGGCGCCGACGCTTCGCACGCCTGGGTCGGCGTGTATTGCGGGCCGCTCGGCTGGATCGATTTCGATCCGACGAACGACGCGCTCGTGGACACGCATCACATCACGATCTCTTGGGGCCGGGACTACGCCGACGTATGCCCGATCAATGGCGTCTTCGTGGGCGGAGGGCAGCACGTGATGACGGTTTCGGCCGACGTCGAGCCGCTTGATAGCGAGGGACTGGCGCAACCCGCTAGCGCCCGCCGCGATGGCATAAAATGACGAGCGGACGAAAAAGCGAGAAAATCTAGGGACTCTGGAATTTGCAGGGGCCGCGGTTTTTTGCGGTAACCAGTCAATTCCGCTCCCTCCGGTAGCCGAGTATTTCCACAGGGCCCAACAGCGACAAACTCGCCACGGGGTGCTAGCAGGGTCCGACCTTGGCCATGGCGTTCGCCGCGGTCATCAGGTCACATGCCGAAGCTGTCAGTCCGGTCGTTGCGGACAGTTTTCACCAGGGACAGCCGGTGGCTACGGAAATCCGGCGTGGCGAGTGCGGCAAGGAAGCACGCACGTGCCGAAACTCTCGATTCTCATCGCGGCGCACGACGAAACGCTCCTGGAAGCCAGCCTGGTCTCGGTCTTACAAAGCCGGCCAGCCGACTGCGAGGTCGTCGTCGTTCACGACGAAAGCTACCAGGATCCCTACGATCTGGCGGGCGAGGTCCGCTTCGTAGCAACCTCCCGCGCGAGCGAAGAGCTGGCGCGATTGAACCTGGGGCTCGCGCATTGTCGCGGTTCGGTGATCCACGTCCTGCGCAGCGGCGCCGAAGTGACCGACGGCTGGACGCAGGCGGCGCTTGCGCATTTCGCCGATCCAACCGTTGCGGCAGTCGCTCCGCTGGTCATGACGCCGGACGGGCAGCAAATTGCCTCGTCAGGTGTTGCGTACCATCCCGGCGGAAAGCGCATAGCCCGAGGCCAGGCCCAATCGGCGCAGAGCGTGCCTGGCGCTACCGAGACCGTGCTGGGACCGACGCTGGATGCCGCCTTTTACCGCGCGGGCGCGCTGAACTTGCTGCGCGATGCGTTTTGCTTAGAGGTAGGCAGCGAGATGGCCGACGTCGACCTGGCGCTGCGGTTGTCTCGCGCCGGCTATCGCGCGATTTTCGAGCCGGCGTCGCGCGTCGTCGCTCCCCGGCCGGCGCGGACCAATCCGCTGGTTGAAGCCTGGCTCGCCGAGCGACTTTACTGGAGACACGCGAAGCACTTTGGAATGGCTCGTTCGCTGGCCGCACATGCGGCCGTCGTTGGCCGGGAGTTTACCCTGTGTCTCGTCCGGCCGCTGCGAGTCGGTTGCGTCTTGGGTCGAGCCGCCGCCTTCTTCGAGCACGCGCTCACGCGCCGTGCCCCTCAAACGGCAGATCGTCCGCAACCGCCACCGACACCGCGTACCGATTTGCGCCTGGATCCGGCGGTCGACGGCGGGATCTCTCTCCGCCGCCGTAGCCGACAGCGCACTCCTGAAGTGGTTTAGAGCTTCGGCCCAAAGGGTGTGGGCGGTTCACTCGGCGTGCACTTCGTCCGGCAGCTTGATTGCGTGGGATTCGTGAATTTCGAGCCCGTCGTGCTGCTTGTTCGGGAAGAACAAGTCGCAAACGGCATCGAACAACCCGAGTTGCTTGGTGTCCTTGATCTGCTCGCGCAGCGCCTCGCGCAGTCCGAGGATGACCACTTGGGCGTCGGGCCAGCGCACGTTCATCACCGCCGCGATATCACCCAACAGTTGATACACGCGCGCCCGGGTCAGATCCATGTCACGTGCCACCTGGCGTACGGTCGCGCCCGAGCCATCGAGTTGCAGGCGGCTGGCGGCGAGCTGAGCGATTTCTTCACCGGCGTCGATTTCGACTTGCGCCATGAGCCGATCGACAAAAGAGCGGCGAATACTGGCAGCATCGACTTCGACCGTGCGGCGCATGACGGCGGACGCCCAGTACTCGATGTCTGCCACGAATCTCGGCACCACCTGCACCGAGAGATGCGGTTGCGACTTGCTGCCGGCCAACAATGCGTGCAGCGAACCGAACACTTCCAGCACGGCACTGACGCGCTTTTCGCCGTGCGTTTTCAAGGAACGGATCTGGGCCAGGCTTAACGAAGTGTACGCGTCCAGCGGCGTATTCCAGATGACGCGCGGCAACCGCTCGAGAGAGGGAGCGACGCGACCTAGCGTCATGTTTCCCAGCCCGTGATCGCGAACCGTCTGTTGCCACTGCACCCACAGTGCTTCGGAAACCTGCGTGGCGTCGACGTGGCTTCCGTCGATGGCCAATGCCGGCTCTTCGGCGACGGTCGTGTCCAGAGATCCGGGTGGATTTGGGTTGGCAGCCCGGCGCAACAGTTCGATCAGGCAGTTGATTTTCTTCTGACCGATGCCGGGAGTGGCAAAGAGTTGCTCGAAGGGCATGGAAAAGAGTTCTCGCAGCGTCTTTCCCATCAGCGCGATCGGCGACGATCGATCGGTCGGCAACGCCCAGAAGGCCAAAGGCTTATCCAGGCGGTCGGCAAACTCCTCAGTGAGAAGCTTTTTGCGAACCTCCTCGTAGCTGGCCACCAGCCGATACTCAACGACCACGGAAGAGCGATTCATTTTCATCGTCGATGTCTCCTACATGCTGCAGCGCTGCCCCAAGACTGGGGGCGTTGCTTCCCTGCGCGACGAACTGCCAACAGCACGCGTGCCTCCCCTCATCCCTGGCCCCACCGTCGAACGCTGCCGGAGCATTCGACTTGTTCCGGTTTGGCCGGGGCCCAGCCAAGTCTGAAATGGTCTCGAAATTGACGAAAAACTAATCCGCAGATATTCTCGTCCCCGACTTACCGGGGCACCCGAACTACCTGCTCGACCCCTCCATAGGTAGTGTCCAATCCCCCCTCTGATTCAATTCCATTATGGAGATTCAAAATTTTTTTTCCAGGTCATTTTTGGCCATTTCCCCTTTCGGCATCCAGATGCGTAATCGACTGGCAGGAGAAAATCCGGAAAAGCGACAGTCTGCCTATTGATTATGCACCGAAAACGACTCCAGGCCGGCCGAGCGACCCCTTTACCTTCCCGAGGCACACGACTTAGGGAAAATCCCAAAGCCCCGACCGAACGGGCAGGTTGCTCCTAACGCAACCCGCATGCCGCCCCCACGGATCGATGCCACCCTTTCGATCTTGGGACACCCCGACGCGATACAACCTTTACGCGGCAAAGCCGGATCAGGTTCAACTCGATTGGCACGGTTGGAGCAGCTTCGAGAGAAAATCGGTGCCAGAAAACTGGGCCGCGTTGTCTCTTTAGAAGTCGATTGCCAGGTGATCGACACCCAGTTCGGCCGCCGGAAAGATGGCCCGTGCCTCGCCCAGCCCCACGGGATCCTTCGCCGCGATCAAGGGGTTCAGATGCACCAGCAACAGTCGACCGACGTCGGCCGCGCGGGCGACTTGGGCCACGGGCGTGATGTGGCTATGGCCGGTCAGATCGGCCAGCGCCGTCTGATCGTCGGCAAAATAGCACTCGTGTACGAGCAGGTCGACGCCGCGGATTTTTTCAACGTAAGCGGCCGTGGGGTTGGCGATGGTGTCTGTGACGTAGGCCATCGACCGGTCGGACCAATCGATCCGGTAGCCAATGGCCCCGCCCGGATGATCTACCGGAAAATGAGTGAGCTTCGCCCCGCCCGGTAGCGTGACGGGCCCGTCGAGCGGCAAAAAATCGCACGGTGGGGCAACAGGAAACAACGGTTCGCTGAATAAGTGTTCGCGAATAGCCGCCAGCTTCTCCGCCTCGCCGTAAACGTTTGCGCGCGAAACAGGCCGATCATTCAGCACGTCGTACAAGAACGTCAGTCCCATGATGTGATCGACGTGCGCGTGCGTGATGAAGATGTGCAAATGCGGCGTGACGAGGTGATCGCGCACGCGGTACATCCCGGTGCCCGCGTCGAGGACGACGCCGATTTCCGGCAGCATGAAGCAGGCGGTGTGCCGCAAATCGTTCGGGTGATAGCCCGTCGTTCCCAAGCATAACAGCTTCATACGACACCGATCTGCCTTGCCGAGCGTGCGGCCCTCGATGGCAGGCCGCGCGACGCACATCGGCGGAATGATACCAGTAAACCGGGCGCTGCTCGATACGCCGTCGGCGAAATATTCGGCGCGGCGGTCGGTGATTGGCTGAAAAACACGACCCGCTGGGCGCTCAGCCGATGAGCGGCCGCAGCACGTTCCTCGAAATCCGCAGCGACCGTTTACGCGCTTCCAGCGAATCGCGAAACGAGTCGTCCTCCACCTCGATCGAGACCGGGCCGCGGTAGCCGACGTCGGTAAGCGACGAAATCCAGGCCGCCCAGTCGATCGAGCCGAGGCCGGGAATCTTCGGGGTGCTCCACCCCAGGCCGAGGATTCCGCGGTCGTCGAGCTTCTGGCGGTCGATTTTCATATCCTTGGCGTGCGTGTGGAACAGCCGATCGCGGAACTCGTAGATCGGCCGTAGATAGTCCATCATCTGCAAAACCATATGCGATGGATCGTAATTCAGCCCGAAGTGCCGCGAGGGGATCGCTTCGAACATCCTCCGCCACACGGCTGGCGAATACGCCATGTTCTTGCCGGCCGGCCACTCGTCCCAGGTGAACAGCATCGGGCAATTCTCGATGCCGATCCGCATGTCGTGATCTTCGGCGAACTTGATCAGATCCGGCCACGTTTTGCGGAACAGCTCGAAATTCTCGTCGGCGTTGCGGCGATGATCGGCGCCGATGAACGTGTTGACGTTCGACAGCCCCAGCAGCCGTGCCGCAGAAATCACCTTCTTCAAGTGCGCCGTGGCGACGCGCCCTTCCTCGGCATCGGCCGACAAGATGTTTGGGTAGTAGCCGAGGCCCGACATGGCCACGCCGTGCTTCTGGCACAGGGCGTTTACATCGTCGGCCTCGGCCTGGGTGAACTCGCTCGCGTCGATGTGCGTGACGCCGGCGAATTTCCGTTCAGCTTTGCCGACCGGCCAGCACATGACCTCGACGCAATCAAATTGCTCCTCGGCCGCGAACTTCAAAACGTCGGCGAAGCCCAAGTCGGGCAAAATGGCGGTCACGAAGCCGAGTTGCATGGATGTCTCCGAGAGGTGGCAGACCGAAGCGAGCGCCAGGCTGCCAGGAGCGCGAAACGGGTCAGCCGGCGGATTGTGCCGCGCGGCCGGCGCCGGTGCAAGCGCCCACGCAAAGAGGCCGCAACGGAACCGAGACATCCATCGACGCAACGCTTCGGCAATCGACCTCGATCGAGGCCGAGGGCTGGCTGTTACGTCCTGGCTTGCAACCAGCGACAGGCGCGGCAGATCGCGCTACTCTTGGGTAAAGCCCACGGCGTCGAGCGCTACGTCACTGGTCGCGTCGTGCGAGTAGAAGTGCCGACCGACGATGTCCGACAGGTGGGCGACAAAGCGGCGGCGGAAGTCATCCTCAGGCATGGAAGTGTCCACGCCGCGATTGGGCGGGAAGGTGATGCGCGGCAGCGATTTCTTGTAGACCACTTTGCCGCCGTCCGCCACGTCGTACACCGTGATGTTCATCCGCGCCTTGCCCTGGTACAGCGTCTGGCTCTGGAACAGGCTGAATTCCTCGACGTCGATGCCGATGACCATGTCGGCCTTGAGGGCCTGGCCGACTTCGGCGAAATCTTCCCAATCGTGCTCGTCCGTCCATTCGGCGACTTCTCGTGGGTCGACCACCGACACCTTGCGGACGCGTTGCCCGATCATCTCGCCGATCATGACGGCCATTTCCTGCGTCGAGCGGGTGCCGGTCGAGTATTGCAGTTCCACCAGCGGACGGCAGACGACCGCCACGCGCTTGTTCCGCAGTCCGTTGTAATCGGCGCCCACGTCGTTTCCTTTAATCAGCCAGGCAGCCGTGGCCAAGGCGTTCACGCATCCGCTCTGCGAGGCGATCGTTGCCAGCATGACCATTCCGGTCGCGAGCATCAGGAAGCGACGAGTTGTACGGTCCATCGTTCTACCTCGAAAGCAGTTTGTGTGGCGGCTTCTTGCGCGCCACGCTGTGCGTCTACCCGGTGGTAACTCGGTAAATCCAATCCACGAGCGTAACGGCCGCGACGAAAAGCGCAGCGGCCGCCAACACCCGCTCGCGCGGCGGGCGCACCAGCCATCGGCCGGCCGCGGCCGAGACGACGCACCACGGCGCCGCCACGATCGAACCGAACGCCAACAGCGCACCGCCCACGTTGGCCGCCAGCGCAGCAGTCAATTCGCCGCGCACCGCGTGCGACCACGACGTAGTCATTCCGCAAGATGGACAACGCATGCCGAAAAGCCATCGAAAGGTGCAGGGGGGTAAACCCAACTGCTCGTGCGTTCCCAGTCCCGTCGGACTCGGCTGCAAACCTGCGGCCACGGCCAATAGCCCGACCAGGATCAGGCCGGCCATTCCGACCGCCAGCCTTCTGCTGCGCGAGAACCGCCTTGGGACTGGAATTACGCTCGTATTCACGAGTGCGAGAAAGGCGCGGGAAGATAGTGGACCCTGGGCGGGGCCGCAAGGTCGATTTGCCGGCGGGGCCGAAACCGGGCCTCGCTCTCGCTAAGAATAGCCGATGGAGCGCGACATCGCTGCTAGCACGGTCGCTGACCGGCAGCGGCCGCTAGCTGGCCGAGACCGTGACCAGGTCTTGGCTGACGGCCTCGATCTGCGCCGGCCCGATCGACCGCAGCTCTTCGGCAAAGCCGACCAGCAGGGCCAGGTCGCACAGCCGATTGATCTGTCGCGGGATGCCGTGCGACACCTCGTGCAGCGCTTCGATGGCGGTCGGCTCGAAGATGGTGCGATCACTCCCGGCCACGGCCAGGCGGTGCTGCACGTAGGCCATCGTTTCCTCGACCGTGAAGGCGCGGAGCAGGCATTTTACACTCAGCCGCTCGTCCCATTGCGGCATCCGCGACAGCATGGGCGCCAGCGCCGTTTGCCCGACCAATAAGAGCGTCATGGCGGGGCCCGCCTCGGCCTCGAAGTTCAAGAGCAGGCGCAACGCCTCGAAGCTGCGGCTGCCTTCGATCAGGTGGGCCTCGTCGACGGCCAAGACCGCGTGTCGCCCCTGGGCCGCGATTTCAGCCAAACGATGCTGGATGCGGCGCACGCTGACATCAAGCGATGCCGCGGCGCTTTCACGCTCACTCGTGGCGCCTAACTCAGCCGCCAGGTAGGCCAGCAAGTCTCCGGCCGGCATCTGCGGAAACACCAGGTGTACCGCCGGGCGAAACGTCTCGGGCAATTGCTCGGCGAGCAAACGCACGAGCAATGTCTTTCCGCACCCGGATGGTCCGATCAAGAGAGCCGCGCCGCAGCGGTTCTCGATGGCGTAGCGCAGCTTGAGTAGCGCGCCTTGATGCGTCTCGGTCGGGTAATAGGACCGAGCGTCACACTTGACGGCGAACGGCTTCTGCTGCAATTGCCAGTATGCTTCGTACATGCTCTCACGTCGGAGTATGAGAAAGGTTCTTGTCTGAACAGTCTGTCGAAATCGGCGTCCTGGCGATCAGGCAGCTGGTCGCATATTGCAACGGGCTAGCTACGCGGCGGCGAAGTTTTCCACGAAGTTCCACTGCGCGATGCCGCAACCGTGCAAACGCCGTTCGATTTCCGCGGCTTCCTCGTCGCTGGTCGAGCGCAGGTCGCGCACCACCAGAGCGCGATCCACGCGACAGGGTGCCGCCCAGGAGAGCAAGCGGCGGCGGTCGTTCGTATCGCCGACGGGCCCGGCGTCGATTAGCACTACGTCGCAGTGCCGGCGCAGCTCGTCCAGCGAGCTTTTCAGCCGCGCGACGCTCAAACGCCAGTCTGCCGCAGACGGTTGTCGCAGCGGCAGAACTACAACCCGATCTTCCAACGATTCGACGAGGGCCTCGACAAGCGGCTTTTCGCCCGTCAGCGCGTCTTCCAGACCCACCTGCGCGGCAAGCCCCAGATTATCGGCCAGGCCTGGCGCCTCGAAATGAGCATCAACGAGAATCACGCGCTGCTGTTGATCGGCGAGCGCCTTGGCCAGGGCCAGCGCGATGATCGTGCATCCTTCGCCGCGACGCGCCGCCGTGACCGAGACGAGCTTCCGGTGCCGGCGGCAGGCCTCGGCCAGGTCGCTCGCCGCGGCTCGGAATTGTGCGGTCGCCGCCTCGAGCAGCACGTCGGTCAACTCGGGCCAGGTAAAGCTCGCGACTTCGTAGACGGGGCGCCAGATCGGCGACGGACCCGAGATTGGCAGAATGACCGGGCGTGGGCTGACCGCTGCTTCAGGAGGTTGCGCAACCGGCGGCGTAAGCGTGGCCGGCGCACTCGGCGGCGCATCCGAATTGGCCTTCGCGGCTGGCGACTTCCGCGGCGCATCGACGAAGTTTGCGTGAGGCGGTCGCACGCCCTGGTGCGCCGAATCGACGACCGTGCGCTGCACGGCTTCGGCGATGGCCAGTGGCTTTTCGTCGGCGACGATCGAATCCCCAGCGACGACAAAGGTCTGCGGTTCCGGCGTGGCGGCGAGCGTCGAGGGTTGTGGTTTGCGCAACGCGCGCGGTGAGGCAGCAGCAGCGCTTTCTGCCGTGGCAGCGTTTGCCGCCGCCGGCGACGCCGTGATCGGGCGTTCGGCCGAGACCCTGCCGGGGCGTTTCGCGGCCGCGGGTGGTGCGAAATGCGGCGCAGCTACGGACTTCGCCGGCGCTATTTCGACCGCGCTCTTGCGATAGGCCTTGATGAATGTCTTATTGAGACTGCTCATTGGGCACTAATATTGAGATGGAACTGGGTCAATTCGGTTCTGGAGTCGCCCGATCGGCGCCGCATTCCTGCGCGCTTGCGGATTGGGACCAGTCGTCGGATTGATGGTGACCGACGATGACGACTCTACGCGACCTGGCTGGTTGGCGCGCCCTGCTTCTGCGGGATGGAACGGTGGCGCCTCGTCAAGCGTACCGGCGGTGTTGGCTGCGGATCGTACGTCGCAGGTGAGTGCCGTCGCACCGCCGTCGGCTTGCCTGGCCCGCGGACCATCGTTACGCACTCCGTCAGCGTGTCGCGAGTTATCTTTGCGGTTGCCCGCCACGAGGGCGAAGACCACCGCGATCAAGCCCAGGGCCAAGGCGCCGGTGAGCAACGTTCGCGGCCGCCGCCAGCGACTCGCCAGGCTGCGCAACATCAAAAGCAGCGTTTCGAGGTTCACCTTGTGATGCGGCGCGGCGGCCGATTCCGGCCCTTCTTTCACGATCAGCCGAGTGCTGCAATCAGGCACGCGCAACAGCACGTACTGGTCGCGCGCCGCGACGGCTCCCAAGGCAGACGTGCCGTCCGAGATGGCCAACGAAACGCTCGAACGAGATCGAAGCGGCTGTTCCATGAACGGTTACCGTGGGTCTTTTGACCATGGAAGTGAGAGGGGCGACTACCGATCCTCCAAATCGCGCAGCCTCATCCGCGCGCTCGGGGAGGACGCTAGTATCCCGAAGTTTCTATCGGTTCGGGATATAGCGATCTTGAGTGCTGTCGCGGCGGTATGGGTTAGGCAAGAATGACGGTCCGACAGTCGAGCGAGTCGGCACGCGCCCGCTGGCGTCGCCGGGGCCTCAGCTAGGTGATCGCCCCTAGAATTGCTCTAAACCGAACGTCCGCACGGCGGCCGGTGTCTGGATCGACGCGAGTAATGTCTTGCCCCCGTGTCACTAACATGGGAAATTTGAGTCTGGACGCCTCGCGGTGTCATCCTCAGGGGGGTGGTGGTCCTGCCGCCACCGCCTGGGGCTCGGTCGAACCGACGTGTGCCGCGCTACGTCCCTCGGAAAGTGCCCGTCCGGGCGCTCTGCCGGTCCGCCCGCCCACGTCTCCGCCGCCCAAATTGAACGGGGTCTGACAGCATGGCTATCGCCAATCAACCGCACACCCGGGAACTGCTCGAACAATTGCTGGGGGATCGGATCCTCGTGCTTGACGGCGCGATGGGGACGATGATCCAGCAGTTGAAGCTTGAAGAGCAGGATTTCCGCGGCGAGCAATTCGCCGATCACCCGTTCCCGGCTCTGAAAGGTTGCAACGACCTGTTGTCGATCACCCGGCCCGACGCGATCGAACACATTCACAAGCTGTATTTAGAGGCGGGCGCGGACATCATCGAGACCAACACGTTCAACGCCAATTCGATCTCGATGGAAGATTACGGCTTGCAGCAGTACGTCCGCGATATCAACCTGGCGGCCATCGCCTGTGCCCGCCGCGCGGTCGACGAGATGAACGCCCGCACGCCGGATCGGCCACGGTTCGTGGCGGGCTCGATCGGCCCGACCAAGGCGCAGCTTTCGGTGGCCGGCAACGTCGACGACCCGGCCTATCGGCCCACGACCTTCGCACAGATGGTCGACATGTATTACGAGCAGGTGGCGGCGCTCGTCGAGGGCGGGGTCGACATCCTGCTGCCCGAGACGGCGTTCGACACGCTCGTGCTGAAGGCGTGCCTGTTCGCGATCGACAAGTATTTTGTCGACCACGACGTGCGTCTGCCGGTGATGGCCTCGATGACCATTTTCCAGGGTGGCCGCACCCTTTCGGCGCAAACGATCGAAGCCGCTTGGACGTCGATCTCGCATGCCGACCTGATGAGCGTGGGAATCAATTGCGCATTGGGACCCGAGCAACTGCGGCCGTACCTGGAAGAGCTATCGCAAATCGCGCCCGTGTACGTCAGCTGCTATCCGAACGCCGGCTTGCCGAATGCTTTTGGCGGCTTTGACGAAACGCCGGAGCAGATGGCGCGCACCCTGGCGGACTATGCCGCCAACGGTTGGTTGAACCTGGTCGGGGGCTGCTGCGGATCGACGCCTCCGCACATTCGCGCGATCGCCGAGGCTGTGCGTGGCCGTGCGCCGCGCCGGCGGCCCAAGCTTCAGGCCCTGACGCGATTCAGCGGCCTCGAGCCTCTCGCGTTACGCGCGGACAGCAACTTCACCATGATTGGCGAACGGACGAACGTCACGGGCTCGAAGAAGTTTGCCCGCATGGTCCTGGCCGGGCAGTTCGAGGACGCGGTGGCCGTGGCCCGCGGCCAGGTCGAGGGCGGGGCAAATATCCTCGACGTCAACATGGACGAAGCGATGCTCGACGGCGAGGCGGCGATGACGCGGTTCTTGAACTTGATCGCCGCCGATCACGAAGTATCGCGCATCCCGATCATGGTCGACAGTTCGAAGTGGTCGGTCATCGAAGCCGGCTTGCGCTGCGTGCAAGGCAAGGGGATCGTCAATTCGATCAGCTTGAAAGAGGGCGAAGAGCCGTTCCTCGAGCACGCCCGGCTGGCTCATCGCTACGGCGCCGCCGTAGTGGTCATGGCCTTCGACGAGAAAGGCCAGGCCACGAGCAAGGAAGATAAGGTTCGCATCTGTCAGCGGGCCTACAAGCTGTTGACCGAGAAGGTAGGATTCTCTCCCACCGACATTATCTTCGATCCGAACATTCTCACCGTGGCGACCGGCATCGAGGAGCACAATCGCTACGCGATCAACTTCATCGAGGCCACGCGCGAGATCAAAGAGCTCTGCCCCGGCGCGAAGGTTTCGGGCGGCGTGAGCAATATTTCCTTTTCGTTCCGCGGCAATGAGCCGGTGCGCGAGGCCATGCACGCGGCCTTCTTGTACCACGCCATCCGCGCCGGCATGGACATGGGCATCGTCAACGCCGGGCAATTGGCCGTGTACGAGGACATCCCGCCCGAACTGCTCACGCGGGTCGAGGACGTGCTGTTCGACCGCCGCCCCGACGCCACCGAGCGGCTGATCGAATTTGCCGAGAGTGTCAAGCAAGGTGGCGCGAAGCGCACCGGCGCCGACCTGTCCTGGCGCGAAGCGGACGTGAACGAGCGGCTGTCGCATGCGCTCGTGCGGGGCATCGCCGACTACATCGAGGCCGACGTTGAAGAGGCCCGGCAGCTTTATTCGAGCTGTCTGGAAATCATCGAAGGGCCGATGATGGCCGGCATGCAGATCGTGGGCGACCTGTTCGGACAAGGCAAGATGTTTCTGCCGCAGGTCGTGAAAAGCGCCCGTGTCATGAAGCGGGCCGTGGCTTATCTGATGCCGTTCATGGAAGAAGAAAAGGCGCGCACGGGAAAAGTCGGTCAGGCACGCGGCAAGATCCTCATGGCCACGGTCAAGGGAGATGTGCATGACATCGGCAAGAACATCGTGGGCGTGGTGCTGGGCTGCAACAACTACCAGGTCATCGACCTGGGGGTGATGGTCCCCTGCGAGCAGATCCTGGAGACCGCCGTGAAGGAAAGGGTCGATCTGATCGGGCTCTCGGGCCTGATCACGCCCAGCCTCGACGAGATGGTACACGTCGCCCGCGAGATGCAAAGGCAGAACATCCAGACGCCGCTGTTGATCGGCGGAGCGACCACCAGTGCCAAGCACACGGCCGTGAAGATCGCGCCGACCTACGAACGCCCCACGATTCACGTGCTCGACGCTTCGCGCAGCGTGGGCGTGGTCGAGCAACTGCTCAACCCCAAATCACGCGACCAGTTCGACAAGCGCAATCGGGCCGAACAGGCGCAGCTGGTCGAGAGCTATCAGCGGCGGCAACAAGTCCATCTGGTCTCGTACGAGGACGCTCGGCGGCAACCGTTCGTCACCGACTGGAAGAAAGTGCGCATCGATACGCCGTCGTTCCTGGGCGTGCGCGTCTTGCAGGATGTGCCGTTGGCGGACCTGGTTCCCTTTATCGACTGGTCGCCGTTCTTCCAGGCCTGGGAGCTGCGCGGCAAGTATCCGAAGATCTTCGACGACGCGACGGTCGGCATGGCGGCGCGTGAGCTGTTCGACGATGCGCAGCAACTACTGCACCGCATCGTCGATGAGCATCTGCTCGTGGCCCGCGGGGTGTACGGTTTCTGGCCGGCGGCCTCGCTGGGGGACGATATCGTCGTATACGCCAGCGATCAGCGCGACCGCGAGATCGCCCGATTTCACACCTTGCGCCAACAGTGGGAACGCAAGGGCCAAAAGGCGTTTTATGCCCTGTCCGATTTCGTCGCGCCCGTGGAAAGTGGTCGCAAGGACTACATCGGCGCGTTCGCCGTCACCGCCGGGCTGGGGACCGATGAATTGGTGCAGCGCTTCGAGGCGGCCCAGGATGACCATAGCGCGATTCTGGTGAAGTCGCTGGCCGACCGGTTGGCAGAAGCCTTTGCCGAGATGCTGCACCAGCGGGCCCGGCGCGATTGGGGTTTTGGCGGCGAAGAAAATCTGTCGAACGACGAACTGATCGACGAAAAGTATCGGGGCATTCGCCCGGCGCCAGGCTATCCGGCCTGCCCCGACCACACCGAGAAGCGCACGCTCTTTGACCTGTTGTCTGCTGAGCGCAATGCCCAGGTCACGCTGACCGAGAACTTTGCCATGTTTCCGGCGGCCAGCGTCAGCGGACTTTATTTCGGGCACCCCGAGGCGCGGTACTTCGCCGTCGATCGCATCACGCGCGAACAGGCCGAGGACTACGCCCGTCGCAAGGGGATGACCCTGGCCGAGGTCGAACGCTGGCTGGCGCCGAACCTGGGTTACGAACCGGGGTGATCGCGTGCCTGCCTCGCGGCAGCGTGCGCAAGTCGCACCGTGATCAGCGAGAAGAATTGGTGCTCACAGAGCACCCTACGACGCGCACTATTTTGCTGACGGCGCTTCCGGGAGCACACTGAACGGCACGCGTATGAAGCGCGGCCGATAGATGTTAGCATTCGTCGCCGATTCGCCGAAGTCGAACGAGTTCACCACGTAGCTCACCAGCAGTTCATCGGGCCGGCTCAGCTCCGGATGCGCCTTGGCCGCGTAGGTGAAGTGCTTTTTCTGCGGGTCGACATTTGGTACCTGGTAGATCGGCTTGGCCTCGGACCAGGGCCCGAACATCGACTTCGCGGTGCGCGCGAGAATACGCGCGCCAAGAAAAGGCTCGCTCTGCACGAGCACCCACCGCGGGTCGTCGCCGGCGCCGACCCGCGACACGGAAAATTCGGTGGTTAAAAACGTTGCCAGCGCCGCCGCGTCCGCCGTTCGTTCGCTCCAGTCATCGGCGGTGCGAAATCGCCACTGCGACATATCTTCAAGCTTGTCGGCGGGCACCCGCGCGACGATCAGCTCGTTCGTCTGCTTGGGCACCTGCCGGTAGCCAAAGATGTACAGCATCGGCTCGGCACCGGCGGGCGTGTCAACGTACAGTTCGGAGCCCCACAGGATTTCGGGAGGTTCCCCTCCTTCCCTGGTGGCCGTTGTTGGAAATGCATCGGGAATCGCGAACTGCCGCGGCTGCCAGGCGGTCCAATCCGCGGCGGCATCGTCGATGATGGCCAAGGCGCTTCCGACCATCTTGAAACCGAACGCGCCTTCCCCGGCCCGCGCGATCCGCCACAGAAACACGACGAGCCGCTCACGTCCTTGCGCACCGGGCAGCAGCGTGGCATCGGCAACCCAATACCAGTCGTCTGGCCCGGAGCGCGGACCGGCCGCCAGTTTCGGATCGGGGCGGATCCAGGCTTGCGGTTTGTCCGCGTCGGTGGGCGAACCCCACAAGAATCTTACATCCGCAGGCTTGGGCGTCTGGCCAAGGGGTGGAATCGCGTGCCGCGCGAGAGTGTTGTTCACCATCCGCACGCCCGGCTGCCGACGGCCGTCGCGCACTTGCCCGAGGAAGGTATCGGCGAACAACCATAACACGTCGCCGCGCGGCAAGGGGGCGGAATAAATCGCGTCTCCGCCGACCCAGCCATCTGCGCGGTCGAAGACGACATCCCAAGCCGGGTCAGGTACCGCTTCGGTCAGCGGCCTTTCGGCCGCGCTGGCAGTGCTTGCCGCGGCGAGAGCGATGCAACCGACTGCCATAGCGAAGGGCATCGCCTTCAGAAACGCAAACATGGTTGCGTACGAGGGGCGACGAATTCGCGAACGTTCGAAGGCCATGCCAAGTAAGGCGAAATGAATCGCGCCCCCCTGCGGAATCAGCTCACGACCACGTTCACCACGTGTACGGCGCTAAAGCAATAGCCGGCCGGATTCCATTGCGCGGCTGCTGAAAACGGCTGCGATCGGCCGAGCGCATCGATCGCCCGCACCGCAATCTGGTGCTCGCCGCGCGGCAAATCGAGCGAAACCGACCACGGCTGCCAGGCATATGGACCTGCTCCTGGTGCGAGTGTCGCTTGTTGCCAAGGGCGCTGTGGGCCGGTCGTGACGAGCACGGTTTCGATCTTGGCGGCCCCGTCATTCCACGCTACGCCACGGACCTCGGTTCGACCCGCGCGCACGACTTCGTTATCCAGCGGTGAAAAGATCACGCTTTTGATTCGCATGCGCCAGTTGGCGTCGCTATTGGCCAGGCCGTATTTGAAGTCGCTGCCGACCGGGATTGGTTCCTTGGGCGTGCGATATCGCGCGACCTGGTGGTAGTTGGGCGTCTCCTGCGCATCGAACCTGAGCTGCGTCAGCCATTTCACGTTCATCGTCGCGTAATAGCCGGGGGTCACCAGCCGGACGGGCCCGCCATGTACGGCCGGAATCGGTTCGCCGTTCATCGACAGGGCGATGAAAGATCGCGCCAAGGCATCGTCGAGCGGAATGGAATGCTCGAAGTCGGCGTCGCCGGCTTTGATCGGCGTGTCGCGCCCGGTGGCCGTTACGAAGCGCGCCGCGGAATCATGCCCGACCTTCAACCGGTCGAGAACGGCGGTCAGCGGCACGCCGGCGAATCGGACATTGCCCATCGCGCCGCTGTGCCACTGCGCCCCCTTGGCCGGAGCGAGCTTGGAAAAATACGCTCGGCCGTTGCCCGAGCATTGCAGCACCAACTCATGCTCGACATGGTCCATCCGCGACAAATCGGCCACACGGATCGAGGCGGGTTTATCAACGAGGCCCGCGATTTCGATGCTCCAATCCTTCATCGCGACGGGGTCGAGATTGTCGGTGCCCGCCAGTTGCTGATTGTTGCGTACGTAGAGTAAGGATTTCGGCGTGACCACGTATTCGGCCAGAAAACGCAGCGGCGTCTCGAGCTCGATCGCCTCGGCGCCATGAACGATCAGGCGTGGGTCCTTGCCGGCGACGATCTCGGCCGCCGTTCGCTCGGTGGCAGCGTGGCCGACCCTGGCAGCATCGCGGCCAACCAGCAGTCCGCCCGCGAGCGTCGCGGCCGAGTGCTTCAAAAAGCTGCGGCGCGAAGCACGTGGTTCGTTGGGCAAGAAGATTCTTCTCATCACGCGATGACGTCACGAATGACGTGGCCGAAAACGTCGGTCAGTCGTTCGTCGCGTCCCTGATGGAAATAAGTCAGTTGCTCGTGATCCAATCCCATGAGCGCGAGCACGGTGGCGTGAATATCGTGCAGATGCACCTTGTTCGTCACGGCCTCGAAGCCGAATTCGTCGGTCTCGCCGTAGGCGATGCCCCCCTTCACGCCGGCGCCGGCCAGCCACATGGTAAAGCCGTACGGATTGTGGTTGCGGCCGGGGGCGCCTTCCCCTTCGGCAAAGGGCATGCGGCCGAACTCGCCGCCCCAGAGGACCAACGTGCTCTCCAACAGGCCGCACCGTTCGAGGTCCGTAAGCAGCGCGGCGATCGGCTGGTCGACTTCGGCGGCGTGGCGACCATGATTCTTCTCGACGCTTTCGTGCGCGTCCCACGTTTCCTCCAAGTGACCGCCGCCGCTGTAAAGTTGCACGAAGCGGACGCCCCGCTCGACCAGGCGGCGCGCTACCACGCAATTCCGGCCGAACTCATCGGTGGGCGACTGGCCGACGCCGTACAGATCAAGCGTCTCTTGCGTTTCGCTCGCGAGGTCGACTGCCTCGGGCACTTCGGCCTGCATGCGGAAGGCCAATTCGTAGCTGGCGATCCGCGCTGCCAGTTCGCTGCCACCGGGGCGCGCGGCCATGTGCTGCTCGTTCAGCTTACCCAAGAGATCCAGTTGTTCTCGCTGCGCCGCGCCGGCGAGATACTCGGGCCCGCGCAAGTCGAGTACCGGATCACCGACCGGGCGAAACAGTGTTCCCTGAAACGTGCTGGGCATGAAACCGGCGGCCCAATTCGGCTGACCACTGATCGGTCCGCCGCGCTTGTCGAGAATCACGACATAGCCGGGCAGGTTCTGATTCTCTGTTCCCAATCCATAGACGGCCCAACTTCCCAGCGACGGCCGGCCGATGAACGTCTTGCCGGTGTTCATAGCTACCAGGGCCGAGCCGTGCGCGTGACTGTCGGTATGACACGAACGGAGCATCGCCAGCTTGTCGGCATGCTCGCGCACGCGCGGGAAATAGTCCGAGATCATCAGTCCGCTCTGCCCGCCCGGGCGAAACGGCCGCCACGCCGGCGTCAGGAAGCCCATCTTGCGGTTGCCGGAGTTGGTGAATTTCTTCCCCTCGGGCAGGCTCTTGCCGGCATACTTGGCCAGTTCCGGCTTGTAGTCGAACGTGTCGATATGGCTCGGACCGCCGTTCATCATCAAGAAGATGACGCTCTTCGCAGGCGTGGGAAAATGTTGTGGTTTGGGCGCCAGCGGGCTCTGAGCGACGGCCGTTTCGTTCGCGCGAGCGTGACGGGTGAAAAAACCATCAGCGCCCAGCAGGCTCGTGAGCGCGGCGCCAGCAAAGCCGGCCCCCATCTCCCATACGAATTCGCGCCGCGACTGGCCACAGGGGAACAGGCGGCGTTGTTTTTTCTCAGTCGACATAGATGAACTCGTTCAAGTTCAAAAGGACATGGCACAGCGACGCCAACGCGAGCTGATCGGGATTGACCTGGGCCGCCTTGGCATCGGCGGGCGATGCTCCCTTTTGAGGACCATTCGAGGTCGCCGTGGTAGCCTTATCACCTCCGGGCCTGGTCGCAGCCTCGCCTCCGGGTGCCGCTGCTGGCTTGTTCAACAGTGCCGAGCCCACCACTTGCGAAGGGGCACCGGCGAATCGTTCGCGCTGCCGCGCCAGATGCGCAACCGCGAAATCACGTTCAGCCGGCGAAGGCGCGCGCGACAGGGTCAGCCACCAGGCACGCTCGATTTGCGCAGCGCGGTCCGATCCCGCTTCGCGCACCACGCGATCGGCCAGGGCATCGCTCTGGGCATGGACAAAATCATTGTTCAAAAGGGCCAAGGCCTGCGGCGCCACGGTGGAAATATTTCGCTGGGCGCACGGTAGCGTCGTATCCGAAAAATCGAAGACCGTCATCAGTGGCAAGAGCAGCGACCGCTTCGTGAACATGTAGACGCTGCGGCGATTCTGTTCCAGCGGCGGCGATTCCTTCCACTCGGCCCCTTTTTTCGACAGTCCTTCGAGCAGTTCGGGCCTGGCTGTGGGATAAAAGCTCGGTCCGCCCGCCTTCAGGTTCAATTCACCGCTGGCCGACAGCATTGCGTCGCGCAGTGGTTCGGCCTCGAGCCGGCGACGATTCATCCGATACCAATGCTCGTTGGCAAAATCGCGCGTCGCGTATTCTTGCTGCTTGGGATGCATCGAGTCCATATGATAGGTGCTCGACATCACGATCATCTTGTGCAGTCGCTTAGCCTGCCAGCCATGCTCGACGAAATCGGCAGCCAGCCAGTCCAGCAGCGCGGGATGCGTGGGCGCGGTGCCCATCACGCCGAAATTGTCGGGCGTGCGACTCAGGCCCTCGCCAAAGTGATGCAGCCACAGGCGGTTCACCGCCACGCGCGGCGTCAATGGATTGGCCGGGTCCGCGATCCAGCGCGCCAACTGCGTGCGACGGCCCGTCGTCTTGGCCTCCGGCGGAGCGGGTTCCACCGGCCGCGCGAGCTTCGGCAGCATCGACAGGTAGCCGACCGGCACCACGTCCCCCTCGCGGCGAGGGTCGCCGCCGCCGAGCAGCTTGACGGGCGCGGCTTCGCGACCGGCATCGGTGTAAGCCAGAAGTTCCTTGCTCTCGTCGGCACGGCCGGCGATGAAGAAGCCCAGCATGCCGTAATAATCAGTTTGCTTAATCGGATCGAACTTGTGGTCGTGGCACCGCGCGCATTTGACGGTGAGCGCTAGAAAACTGGTCGACGTCGCGCCGATCAAGTCGTCGAGCTGCTCATACTTGTAGACCAACGGGTCGTTGGGCTCGTCGTCGAAGGTGCCAATCCGCAACAGCCCGGTGGCCGCGCGGGTATTCTCGTTCGCCCCGGGCAACTCGTCGCCGGCCAGTTGTTCGAGCACGAACCGGTCGTACGGCATGTCGTCGTTGATGGCGCGAATGACCCAATCGCGGTAGCGCCACGCGCCGGGCTTTTCGGCGTCGCGCTCGTAGCCGTTGGTCTCGGCGAAACGGACCACGTCGAGCCAGTAGCGGGCCCAGCGTTCGCCAAAGTGCGGACTGGCCAGCAGCCGGTCGACCAGCCGTTCGTAAGCCTGCGGCGAATCGTCAGCCAGAAACGCGCGCACCTCGTGCGGCTCGGGGGGCAAGCCCCACAGGTCGAAATAGACGCGGCGGATCAGTCGCTCGCGCGGTGCCGCGGGGGCTGGCTCGAACTGGTCGGCTTCGAGGCCCGCCAGGATGAAATGGTCGATCGGCGTCGCGCACCAGTCGGGCCGCGAGACCGTGGGAAGTGATGGCTTCGTGATCGGCGCGAGCGACCAAAGATCTTCAGCCGCGGCGCTCTCGGCCGCGGCGGCCGCGCCGGCGACACACGTCGCGATCATCAACGTTAGCGCTGCCATCGCGCAACGGACGGCACTAGCAGGGGACGACTTCACGATCCGGTGATCCTGTGGGGGTGCGCTTGTCGCGCGGCATGGGCGAAAATGCCGCGAGAGGTAGGCTTGCGCCAGTTTATCCGCGGCCGGCTGCAACCGCCAGTTTTTGGATGCCGCGACCAGGGCAGTGGGCGGATCGGGCTGGCTGTTGCTTTGCCCTGCGCCGACGCAGCGGCTACGCTGAAACGCAGTGACTTCACCGCACGCACCAAGAACAGGATCACACTCCAGCCCTGGGAGAATCGATCATGGCCGAAACGCATCGCCGCACATTCCTGCAGCAAGCCGGCGCCGCGTCGCTCGCGGCAACCCAACTCGCTGGCCTGGCCGCCGCCGACGACAAGGCCGCCAACGCCCCGCAGGGTAACGCTGACCAACAGGCTAAGCCCGGCCAGGCTGCCGACAAACTCGTGATGGGCTGGATCGGCTGCGGTGGCCAGGCCACGAACCTGATGAAATCGTTCGTCACTCAGCAGGACGTGGCCGTAACGTACGTCTGTGATCCCGAGACGGCCCGCGCTCAGGCGATGGCGCAGATCGTGCAAAGTGCGTCAGGCAAGACGCCGAAAGTCATCGCCGACATGCGCGAGCTGCTCGACGACAAGTCGGTCGACGCCGTGTGCGTCGCGACGCCCGATCACTGGCACGCGCCGGCGACGATCCTGGCCTGCGACGCGGGCAAGCACGTGTATGTCGAGAAGCCGTGCTCGCACAACATTCGCGAGGGGCGGCTGATGGTCGACGCCGCGCGCCGCAACAATCGCGTCGTGCAGGTGGGGACGCAAAGCCGCAGCTCGCCCGCCGTGATCGAAGCCATGCAACTCATCAAAAATGGCGAGATCGGCGAGGTGCTCGTCGGCAAGGTGTGGAACAGCCAGCTTAGAAAGAATATCGGGCATGGCACGCCCACCGCGCCGCCGGAAGGGTTGGACTACGATCTGTGGGTCGGGCCTGCGCCGATGGTGCCGTTTCAGGCCAATCGGATCCATTACGGCTGGCACTGGTGGTACGACTTCGGCACCGGTGACATGGGAAACGACGGCGTTCACGACATCGACATTGCCCGCTGGGGCCTGGGGCTCGACGTGCACCCGTCGACGGTGACGGCCTCGGGCGGGAAATTCTTTTTCGACGACGACCAGCAATTCCCCGACACGCAATACGTCGTGTTCGACTATCCCGGCGACGGACATTTGGGGCACCGCAAGCAGCTCATCTTCGAGCAGCGCATCTGGAGCCCCTACCGGCAGGAATCGTACGAGAACGGCAACGCCTTTTACGGCACGAAGGGGATGCTCTTGATCGGCAAGAACGACGGCTGGAAGCTCTACGGCCCGAAGAACGAGCTGCGGAAGACCGCCGAGAAGTCGGGCATCGGCCTGCCGCATCATCGCGACTTTATCGAAGCGATACGCAGCGGCCGGCGCCCGGCAGCCGACATCGAAATCGCGCATCTGTCGACGGCCTTATGCCACATGGGCAACATCGCCACGCGGCTAGGACGCACGTTGCACTTCGACGGCGCGACCGAGCAGTTCAAAAACGACGCAGAGGCCAACTTGCTGGTTCGACGCCAATATCGCGAGCATTGGGGAACGCCGAAGAACGTGTGAGCGGGGAAAACATTTCACCACGGAGGCACGGAGGCACGGAGAGGTGATCAAAGAAAGCCCGGAGCGATGAGTGATGAGTACGAAGGCCGTTGTTCCCGCGTTCAGGTAATGCATCTGAGCTGAGTCAGGAAGCGGCCAAGAGCGGATAGAAAAAGTGAATGCCCCGATTTTCAACCGTGCACATGGGTTTCAATTTGGGCTGATGCGCCTGATCGCAGGCATGTCACTTATCGTCGTGGGATTCGCGTCAATCCGATTGGCATTTCAACTGGCCAATTCGAGCAGCCCGTTTTTGTTCCACGGCGGAGGAGCCATTGTTGGCGCGGGCTTAGGGCTACCGTTTCGCCGTCCTCTATTAGGAGCGGGGTTGGTCTTTCTAGCACTATTTGTGGGCGTCCTCCTTTGGGCAGGACCAGCACGAGCCTAGAATGCCGCCAGTTATGCGTGGCTTCTTATCCAATTCTACTTTTTCATTCTTTCCTTTTCCTCCGTGTCTCCGTGACTCCGTGGTGCAATTCCTCACCGCCGCGCCGTGAGCGCCTCGAAGCGATACCGCAGCCGCTGGACTTCGTCGCGCAGCTGGTCGTTTTCCCAGGCCAGGTCGTCGAGCGGGGAATCGGTTTTGGCGGCTTGCTCCGCCCGGGCGAGCATCAGTCGCTCGACTTCCACTTCGACCCCCAGTCGCGTCAGTTGAATATCGCTGATGGCGTTGGCGGCGGCTTTCACCTGCCGGGCCGTTTTCAAGACGAATTCCGCGGTGCGCACCGCTTCGCGGGCACGCATCACGTTCAGCGCGCCGCGCGAGGGGTTGCCTGCTTTGACCATGCGCAGATTGTCTTCGGCGACTCGGACCATGCCGTCGACGCGATCGAACTGCGAAGCCGTGATCGAGCCGTGAACGCGGCTTTGCAGATCGGTCATTTTCTGCAGGTCGAGCTGCAGCAATTTGAGCGACGCCTCGGCGTAGGCCACGTCCAATTCGTGCGGATCGGTCGGAACGGGCCTCGCCGGGGCCGGCCGCTCGTTGTCGCCGAGCACCGCGGGCCGGTCACCGGGAGCCGCCGCCGCCTCGCGCGCGTCAAACGCCGTGAGCAACGACCCGATGGCTGCGCCATTTCCCGCCGCTCCCAAGCTGGCTACAAATCCGGCCACCGCGCCGGCCAACAGGGCACATACCACGCCTTTCATGGTCCATTCCTTCTCGCGCACCAGAGAAGTGATGCACTGCGGCCGAAAGGCGGCAGTGACGCGTGTCTGCCGGCGCGGTGCCAGGGCCGGCGGACGAACTGTGTCGCTAAAGACAATTCTCGCGCGCGGACGCGAAAAAGGGAATCGAATTCGGCGGCGCGAGACGTTTTAGCCGGTCGGCGCGCCGCCGGCGGCACCGGAGGTCAGCTCGCGCTCGACGCGTTCCAGGTCCGCATCGACCATCATCGCGATCAGCGTGGGGAAGTCGACCGTCGGTTCCCAGCCCAGCACTTCTTTGGCCTTGCTGTAATCGCCGCGTAGCCGATTGACCTCGGCCGGGCGATAAAGCGCCGGGTCGGTCACCACGTACCTGGCCGGATCGAGCCCCACGTGGCCGAAGGCCAAATCGACCAGCTTGCGCACCGTGTGCTTTTCGCCGGTGGCGATCACGAAATCGTCGGGCTTTTCCTGCTGTAGCATCAGCCACATGGCGCGGACGAAGTCGCCAGCGAAGCCCCAATCGCGCTCAGCGTCGAGATTGCCCAGGTGCAGCCGGTCTTGCACGCCGAGCTTGATGCGGGCCACACCGTCGGAGACCTTGCGCGGCAGAAATTCCTTTCCGCGCAGCGGCGACTCGTGATTGAACATGATGCCCGAGC
>DASZWQ010000015.1 GCA_035546535.1 Pirellulales bacterium
ACTCAACGGGCTGCGACATCGCAGGGATGCGATGGCAAAATATCGACGTAAGTCGTTATTTTGCGAGCCGTGCGAAGCTTTGCTTCGCACTTGGCGAGGTTGAAAAAAGCCACGAGGGCTTTTTTCAACAGGCTGCTAGACGGGCGGCAGCGCGTTTTGATCCAGTGACTCTGTCTGCACACGAGGCCCGGAGCCCGCGGCTCCGGGCCTCGTTCTTGCGCGTTGGCGCGTGCGGCGAGCCAGCCTTGTGGTGCCGGCGCGTGCGCGGAATCGTTGGCCGGGCGGTCTCCGCGACGGATCGCGACCAATCCGCTCGCCAAAGGGGGACTTGCTTCCGGGCGCCAGGCGACGGGCCGGAATTCGTGCTCGCGAGCCCCGTGCATGGCGATGTTTCCGCGCGCTCGGTTCCAGCAACTTGCCATCGCCCCCGATTCCGAGCGGTTTCCGTTCACGGTGTTGGATTTGATTTGAGGAATCGCGTACTTGCGATCGACGCCACCCAGAAGAGTGGATTCAGGTTCTCGGCGAAGGCCCCGCATCGTCGAGCAAGCAGATCGAAGTGGGTGCTTTTTGGGGCCAGGATGCGGAAAGCCCCAGGATGGGAAGGAACGGAATTGGTCACTCGACGATCACCACGTTACCTCAAATTGGGTCAGTCCCTACTTCGATCGTGGTGCGACCCCCTCTGTGGCGAGCAACTTTCCATCATTTTCCAATTATTGCTTGTTATCACTTGGCAGGAATTGAGCTCTCAAATACTCTAGTGCGTTAGTGCGTGATTTCGGAGTCGTGTGGGTCGTTCGGATCGTTCGGCCAGAGGAAGCGCTCGGAGATCGCCCGTTCGTGCATGATGGCGAGCGATCGCCGTTGCAGGTTTTGTAGCTTTATTCCTCGAGGAGCCGCTAATGATTCGGAAGACAAGTCGAACTCTCCTGGCGGCGGCAGTTGCCGCCTCCTCTGTCGTGCTTGCGGCGGGCGCCCTGCGGGCCGCCACCGTAACCAGCACTGTCTTGCTTGGGCCACCTAATGGTTCCGGTAACATCGGAAACGTCACGGCCAGTCTGACCCTGGGGTCCGGATCGACGATTGCCCTGGGCTCAAACGCCATTTCCGGCAATTACAAGCAGCACGTCGTGTTCGTGAACACGAACATCGGCTTTTCGGCCCAGAATCAGAACTCCACTCTGTCGCTCAATCCGGGCACCGTTAACCTGTCGACCAACGACGCCAGCGGCACCGCCAGCCTGACCTACGACAACGTCTCGCCGGGTATGCCCCAGGTGCTGAATTCGCTGAATGCGAACCTCAGCGACGGCAGCGTGACGAACTTCGGCATCAATGCCACGGGCATCTCGATGGGAACGAGCGTTGGTACCTTCACGCTGACACCGACTTTCTCGGGTTCGATCAGTGGTGTCACCTTTACCTCGTCGGGACCCGCGACGCTCGCTGGAGGTAACCCCGGTAACGGGTTGGTGCCTGGTACCTTCTCGATCACGCTCAATGGCAGCGTGACTGGGTCGCTCAACGTGCTTGGCATCAACATTAGCGTCGGCACCTTGTTCACCTTGCCGAGCAATACGCAAGTCACGTTCGCCGGCAGCTTGCCGATCGCGGACCTGCAAACGTCGGATACGGGCGTGCCCTACGGCGCCTTCCCCGATTCGACGCACCTGAACAACATGCTTGTGGATCTGCAGTCGAACCTGTCCGTTCTGCCGCCGATTCCGTTCCAGTTCGTCGCTCCTCTGGCGACCAGCCAGACCTTCAGCGTGGGCAGCAGTTCGAGCGGTGTGACGTCGATCAAGATCCAGAACACGACGTTGACCGCCAATCTGAATCTCAGCAATCTGGCGTTCAACCTGAGCGGCCAGGTGCCCAGCGCCCTGATCCCCGAGCCCAGCTCGGTGGCTCTGGGAAGCCTGGCCTTGGTGGGCTTCATCGGCATGGTCTATCGCCGCAAGAAGGCTGCTTAACCTAAGCTGCCTTGCATCAGTTCGTCTATCGATTCTCGAGCTCGTCCCGCCGTTCGGCGGGGCGAGCTTTTTCTTTTGCGCGCGCTCCTTGCGCCGCCAACACTTCGACCGCTTGCCGCATGATGCCATCGACGATCTCGCGACAGCTCTCGACTTTCGTAATCCCACCGCACCCTTGTCCGGCGGGGAAGCACGACAAGCGCGGCTCGCGCTCCGCAGCCTCAGGATCGAGAAAGCCCAGTAGTCCGGCTTGCCGCATCGCGGCGTCCTGTTGCGGGAAAGACTGAATATCCTGGGGCCGCTGTTCCCATTGTTCGATCGTCGGACTTTTCAGGGCGCGTAGCGGTTTTCCCGTCCAGCAGCGGGAGACGATCGTATCGCTTTCGTTGGCCCGCAAGATCGACCCCTGGTAAGCCTTGGCCGCCCGTGCTTCATGACAGGCCACGAATCGCGTTCCGATCCAAACTCCTTCGCAGCCCAATGCCAGTGCCGCAGCCAGGCCACGCCCGTCGTAGATACCACCGGCCGCGATGACGGGAATCTTTACGCGGTCGACCACCTGCGGACAGAGGGCCATCGTGCCGACCGCGCCGGTATGGCCTCCCGCTTCGGTGCCTTGCGCCACGACAGCGTCGCAGCCGGCGTCTTCGGCTTCCACGGCTTGTCGTACCGTGGTGCAGACGCAGAACACCAGTATCGCAGCCTTTTGATAGAGGCGAATGACGCGCGACGGCAGTCCTGGTCCGGTGACAAAACAGGTTACGCCGCCGTCGATGATGCGCTGTGCTTCGTCTTCCGGATTGTCGGTCATCGGTGCCAGCAGATCGACTCCGAATGGCTTGCTGGTCAGCGCGCGTACCTTTTGCATTTCGGCCGACAGTTCGTCGAGCGCCATGTTACCCGCACCCAACACGCCATAGCCGCCGGCTTCACTCATGGCTCCCACAAGTCCGGCGTAAGACACGCCCGCCATGCCTGCAAGCATGATCGGGTGCTGAACACGCAGCATTGTGGTGAGGCGGGTGTCAAGCACTTTCGATACCTCCCCAGGAGACCTGCAAAGTTGAGATTCTGCGCGCGTATCTTTTGTAGCCGGCCTCTGCGAGTCCGGGATTTCACGGGCCGCTTCCGGGGTCGCAGACCCGGCTACAGACTTGGCAGGTCTGCTGGATACCTCCCGGGGTCGCTTGCCCATCGAATCGGGTGATCCGTCCGCGATTATAGGGTGGTCAAGCGCCTTGTAATCGGGAAGAATCGCGATAATCCTCACCGTTCCGTGGCGCGCGTTCTGGCGGACTAGCCTCGGCAGCATTGACGGCTTTGCGGCCTCTGGCCATATAAGAAAATACGGGGCCGAAGAGCGGTTCCAGGAACCGCGGGTCAGTACGCCACATCTCTGTCAGGGGCGGCCGAGGGTTTTGCCTCGCCATGGCACCATTTTCCCGTTTGTCGTTTGCCGATGCCTGACTTGTCAGAAAACTCCGAACCCGTAGCGACCGCGGGATCTTCGGCAGCCCCCGAGGTCGGACCTGGAACCGTGGATCGGTCATGGTTGCCGCTGTCGGGACCTGCGGCCTTCGCATTGGCCGCGACAATCCTCGGCATCGTCGTTTTGCTAACGTACGGTTGGACGTTGCGCGCGCCTTTTATTTTCGACGACGTGGCGTGCATCGTGAACAACGCGTCGATCATGCACGTCTTCCCGCTGTGGGACGAAGGCCCGGGATCGGGGCCGCTGTGGCCGCCGCAAGACTTCACGACCGCCGGCCGGCCGCTGGTCAATCTTTCGCTCGCGATCAACGTCGCCTTCGACGGTTTAAACCCGCTCGGCTTTCACATCTTCAATTTGGTGACGCACTGGTTGGCGGCAATGTTGCTCTGGGCCATCGGCCGCCGAACGCTGTTGCTCCCCTACTACGAAGGGCGTTTCACAAGGTCGGCCGACCTGCTGGCGCTGTGTGTCGCGTTGCTGTGGGCGGTGCATCCTTTGCAAACCGAGGCGGTTCAATACGTATCGCAGCGCACCGAGCTGATGATGGCCGTGTTTTATCTAAGCACGCTGTACTGCGCGATCCGCTACTGGACGACCGCGACCGAGGGCGGCCGCGTCGGTTGGCCGCTGTTGGCCGCGATTTCCTGCCTCGCCGGCATGGCTTGCAAAGAGGTGATGGTGACGGCGCCGGTTGTCGTGCTGCTTTACGAGCGGACGTTCGTCACGGGCTCGCTCCTGACTTCGTTGCGCCGTTCCTGGCCGCTGCATGCGGGCCTGTCTTTGGGATGGATCCTGCTTATCGCTCTCAACATTCATGGGCCACGCTCTGCGTCGGCTGGTTTCCACCTGGGGGTTTCGCCAATCGCTTATTGGTGCACCCAGTGCGAGGTCTTGCTGCTGTACTTGAAGCTGGCTGTCTGGCCCTGGCCGCTGGTGATTCATTACGGGATTCCGTTTTACGACTCATTTTCGGCAGCCTGGCCACGGGTGCTGACCGTCGGCCTGTTGGCGGCCGGAACGTTGTGGCTTCTTTGGCGAAATTCGCCGGCCGGGTTCCTGTTTGCTGTCGTCTGGCTGGTGCTTTCTCCCACGCTGGTTGTTCCCGTGGTCAGTGAAGTTGCCGCCGAGCGTCGCATGTATATCCCACTGGCAGCCTTGTGCGCCTTTGTGGTCGTCGAGGTTTACGACGCCTTGGTGAAGCTTTTCTCCTCGCGTCCGGAACGCCAAAGTCGTCGGCTGTCCGTTGGCCGGGCCGCTGTCGTCCTCAGCTTGCTCACCTTGGCCGCGACGTTGACATTGAGCCTGGTCAGCGTGCGCCGCCTGTCGGCCTATCGAGAAGCTCTTACGCTGTGGCATGACGCACAGCGTCATCAGCCAGACAATTATGTCGTGCACACGAACCTGGGCGTCGAGTACATCAACGCCGGCCGCTACGCCGAGGCCATTGACGAGCTACGCAAGGCCGATCAATTGGCCACCGACAATCGACCCAAGATTCATACCGAACTGGCTACGGCGCTGGCACGCGAGGGGCGTTTCGAAGAGGCTGTGAAAGAATTTCGCGCTCTTTTGACACTTGATCCAACTTCGTATGAATACGATCGCGTGCGGGATAGCCTGGCCGTCTCGCTGGTGCATGCCGGCCAGGTGGAGGAGGGCGTGGCAGAATTCGAGAAAATTGTCCGCGACCATCCCGATTCGGCCGAAGCCCACAACAATTACGGACTGGCCCTGCTGAAACTCGACCGAACCAAGGATGCCATCGCGCAGTTTCAACATGCCGCGCGGCTGCGCCCTGGCTCGCCGCAAGCTTATGCCAACTTGGGCTCGGCGTTGCTCGAGGATGGACAGACGCGCGCGGCGATCAAGCAGTTCGAATCGGCCTTGCGGTTGCAGCCGATTTATCCGTTGGTACATAAATCACTAGGGCGGGCCTTCGTCGAGTCCGAACAGCCGAGTGCGGCCATTCCGCAACTGGAGAAAGCACGCGCCAGTGAGCCGGAAAGCAGCCAGATTGAATTTGACTTGGGCCGAGCGCTGGCTGGCGTAGGACGCTGGCGCGACGCCGTCGCTCATTACAAGCGAGCACAAGAGCTTGGCGAGGCGTCAAGCACCATGCAGCGCGAGTATGGCATCGCCTTGGCGCAAATTGCTCGGCCCGAAGAAGCGATCGTACGATTCGAGCAGGCCCTGGCGGAAGATCAACAGGACTCCGCCGCGTGGTTTGCCCTTGCCAAAGCGAAGGCCACGCTCCGCCAGCGAAGTGAGGCGATCGCTGCCGCCGAGCGCGCCAGCGAAATCGCACATGGGCAGGATCTGGCCGTCTTGGCCGATCAGGTCGACTCTTGGCTATCCGCGTATCGCGAAAGGAAGGGGCCTTAAGCCCGATTCCGTCAAGGATGCGCGCTGCTATTCTTTTCGCGGTGCCAGGATGCTTTGCAGCCGAGACAGGGCGCGCGTCAGCATCACTCGCACCGCGCCATCGCTCTTCTTCAACTGCTCGGCGATTTGTTTCGAGGGAAGGCCCTCGACGTAACGTAGCCGTAACGCCTCGCGTTGGTCGTCAGGGAGGGCGGCCAGCGCCTCGGACAGTTTTTGGTAGCGAATGTTACGCGAAAAGGCCTCGCTGGGGGTCGTCATGCTGGCAATCAGCATGTCGATCACTTGGGCGCGGCTGGTGTCGGGCGACCCTTTGTCGAGGGCAATTTCACGCCCCGCGTCGCGCTTGGCGGCCCCGAAAAAGCGTCGATGAGCGTCGATTATGCGTCGCTCGACAATCTGGCACAGCCACGCGAAGGGATCCCGGTCGCCCAGCGTGTTACTGGGCAACGAACGTACCGCCTCGGCCGAAACTTCTTGAAAGATATCTTCCGGCTCGATCTTGGCGCGCAGGCCCACCCCCAGACGATTCTCGATATGCCCCAAGAGTGCGCCGCGCTTCCGATCGATGAATTCGGCCAGCGCATGTGCGTCGGCTTGTCGAATCCGATGGATCAGCGCGTCGATTTCATCCGTCATAGTTGGCACCCCACTGCCTCCCGCGTTCCGGGCCCAGGTGTGCCGCTGCCGCATCCTACTTCTTTCACCCAGTTCGTAACAAGCATTTTTGCCACCCCGTTGCCGACCCCCGCGGCCTCCACATGGGTGGCAGCGTTCTCCCGCGCTGGTCCAGGCCGCGCTCACGGTTTGTCCTTTGCGGCATACTTGTTCGCGCAATGGGAACGATTGTGTTACAACACGCTGAGACGCCTCCCGGCGCCGAACGGTCGAGCGGACATGTGGAAAGCGCCGGAATTCGATCGGCCGATGCCGGCGCAAACCGGCGCATTTCCAGCCGGGGTGACCTAACTGCCCTCGCACATTTTTCCCCCAAGGAGTCGCGGCATTCGTGTCCGGACAGCCTGAAGAAATCTTGGGATCTCATCATCCGACGTTGGCCTGGAACGTCCTCTCGGACCGCGTCGAGGCCCTGGTCGCAGCCTGGGAATCGTCGGCTGAGCCGCCGCAGATTGCGGATTACCTGCCAGCGGAACCCGCCAACCTGCGTTATCTGGCTTTGGTCGAGCTGATCAAGGTCGACATGGAATATCGCTGTCAGCGGCCAGAACATGCCCGGCGCATCGAGCAATACCTCGACGAATTTCCCGAGCTGACCGAGCGCGGTGCCATTCCCTGCGATCTGATTTACGAGGAATACCACCTCCGCAAGCAATCGGGCCAGAAGGTCGCGGCCGAGGAGTATTTCGAGCGATTTCCTCGCCAGGCCACGGAGCTGGGGCGCTTGCTCGGCTTGGAATCGCCGCATTTGAGTACCTCGGTCGTAGGTGCCGGGCGCTTCGAGGAGATCGAAGTTGGCGACAGCATCGACGATTTCGATCTGTTGACGCGGCTCGGCCGCGGGGCGTTTGCCGTCGTCTTTCTCGCGCGGCAGAAATCGATGCAGCGCATCGTGGCGCTCAAGGTCTCGGCCGACCGTGGCAGCGAACCGCAGACCATGGCCCTACTCGACCATCCGCACATCGTCCGGGTGTTCGATCAACGGCGGCTCGTCGAGCGAAAGCTGCGTCTGCTCTATATGCAGTACGTGCCCGGCGGCACGCTGCAGACGGTGATCGACGGCATCCGCCGGTTACCCCCCAGCATGCGATCGGGCATTCGCCTGCTGGAAATCATTGATCAGGCCCTGGCCGAGCGCGGCGATTCTCCCCCTTCCGACTCGCCGTTACGGCACAGGCTCGCCGCCGCGACCTGGCCCCAGGCTGTTTGCTGGCTCGGCTCGCGCCTGGCCGCGGCGCTGGCGTATGCACACCAGCGTGGCGTCTTGCATCGCGATATCAAGCCGGCCAACGTCCTGGTGGCCGCCGACGGCACGCCCAAGCTGGCCGACTTCAACATCAGTTACTCGTCGAAGGTCGAGGGTTCTTCGGCCGCGGCCTATTTCGGCGGCAGCCTGGCCTACATGTCTCCCGAACAGATCGAGGCCTGCAATCCCGCCAGCGGTCGCACGGCCGACGATCTCGACAATCGCAGCGACATCTACTCGTTGGGCGTGATGCTCTGGGAGTTGCTGACGGGCAATCGACCTTTCGACGATACGCCACCAGGTAGTGACTGGACCAACACGCTGTCGACGATGCTCGCCGCGCGTCGCCAGGGGGTTGGCGCCGCGATGATCGCGCAGCTGCCGCGGGATTGTCCGTCGGGACTGAAGCAAATCTTGCTCAGTTGCTTGGCGCTCGAACCGTCAGCTCGTCCGTCGGCGGGTCAGCTTTCGCGGCAGTTGGAATTGGCGCTGGAACCGCAGGTGATGCGGCTTTTGCGTCCGCGCCCGGGCGCATGGCGCAACTGGGTGCGCCGCTATCCTCTGACTGCCATGTTCGCGGCCGGATTGCTACCGAATTTGATTTTCACCGCGCTGAACCTGGCCTATAACATTCCGGCGATCTTCGAGGCGCTGGGTAAATCGCTCTATGACGTGATGATCGATCCCGTCGTGAGCATGGTCAACGGCATGGCCTTCGGCATCGGCATCGCCATCCTGTTGCCGTTTACCTGGCCTGTCGCCAGGGCAGTGGCGCGCATTTATCGCGGCGAGCCGCGGCCGACGGATCATGATCCGCGGTGGCGGATACGCGCGCTATTGCTGGCCGACTGCACGGCCCTGGTAAGCGCCGTCGAATGGTTCGTGACGGGCTTTATCTTTCCGACCTGGTTAAGTCGCGAAGTGCCGCACGAGCAGTTTCACGCCGGCGTCATCTACACCCACTTCCTGGCCTCGCAGGCCCTGTGCGGCATGATGGCTTCGACGTTGGCGTTTTTCCTGGTTTGCTTTCTTTCGGTGCGCGCGTTTTATCCCACGCTCTTCCAGGCCGAGCACACCGACATGTCGGCGCTCGGCATGGTGCGCCGACTGCAACAACGCGCTTGGCTCTATTTCGGCGTGGCCGTGGTCGTACCGCCGCTGGCGACGATCGTGATGGTTCTTGTGCGCACGATCGCCTCGGAAAGCACGCCGCCGGTCATTTTCGGCGTGCTGGGACTGGTGGGATTGATCAACTCGGGATTGATCTTCGTGCTGCTGCGCGCCGTGCAGAATGCACTTGTGGCGCTGGCGATCGCCGTCAGTCCGCCCGGCACAGTAACGATCGGCGGCGGCGACAGCGTTTCGGATTCGTTCTGGCGATAGCTTGCCACGAGAGGGCACGCGAGGTGGCGCGACTCGCCGACGAGTTCGCGCCACCTCGTTGCATATCCTTGGCTAGTGCCAGACCGCGGCCGGCGCCCGCAAGGTGAAGCGGTGGGCCCGGCATTGCTCTTCGGCGTGCAGGGCGTCGATGATTTGCGTCGCGCAATCGTCGACCGCCAGGCGCGACATGTTCAGCACCACGTCGTAGCTGGAGGGATCGTTCGGATCGCGATGGAAGTGCTCGGTGACGAAACGCGTCCGCGCGCGGTCCATGCGTTCGACCTGCCGGGTTGCTTCGTGGCGGTTCGTCTCTGCGCTCAAACGCATGTGCGCCGTCACCCGATCTTCGAGCGGCGCGACCAGCCGCACGCGCAGTGTGGTTTCCGCCGGCAGAATGTGCCCGGCGCCACGGCCGACTACCACGCACGCTCCGTGCTGGGCAATCGTCTCGAGCGTCTTTACCAACTGGCGCACGTACGCGATCTGGCTGACAGCGTGCATGTCGAGCAAAGACTCGATCGATTCTTGCAGCCAGCTTACGTGCGTTTCGTCGACGGCCGCCAATTCGCTGGGGCGCGCGTGCATGCAAGCGGCCACGGCTTCGAGGAGTTCGTGGTCCCACACCTTCCAGCCCAACGCGGCGCCGACGGCCATCGCCACGGCGCCGGCGTCGATACCGGCTTCGCGCGAGATAGCAATCGTGAAGGGAGGAGTGCCAGCCCTTGGCGCCTCGCCTTGTGCCAGATCGTTCGCGCGCGGGTACGACAGGGCGCGCAAATAGTTCCAGGCACCGCTTTGAGATTCGTTGTGAATACGATACACCATGCCAATTCCTCCTTCCAGGGCGGGAACAAGCGATTACCGAGCGTAACTCGTTCTTCTCCGCCACATGTGCGGCGAGCGAACCGGCCGAGCAGCGACGTGCCTGACGAAAGGCGGCGTCGAAGGTTCGCTTCACGCGCAAAAACTCTCACTGCGAACGAAAAAAACTTGCTCAGCTATTTGCACTGTACGCCTATCGCTTCGGGCCGCCAATCGCGAAGTCACTGACTCTTTCGTCATCCAATTCGCAAACTAACGTTTCTGTCACCGTGCGTTCACCACAAGCACCGCTTGCGCGCATGTTGAGCTTTGGCGAGGACCATTGTTTCATACGCGGGAGCATGCCGCCGCACGACCTTGTGCCGAAAATGCGGACCGTCTGTGCTGATTATCCGGCAGTCATCTGCCAGTTTCGTAAGCTACGATTGCATCAGGCGGATATCACCACGACGAATTGACCGAACTGCCTCGTGGCGGCGTTGTCGGCCATTGATGGCCGTCGACGGCGCGACCGCATCGGGAACTTTCATGGTATCCGCCGCTCTGATTGCCGCGCTCGCCCCCTGGATACTCTTGTGTCTGGGCTTACTTGCGCTGGTGGCCTTCGCGCTGCTCGTATGCGGCCCGCGCTTGCTCGTACGGCGCAGGCCGTTTCATTCGCCCTTACCGAGCGGTCGCCTCGGCGCGCCAACGACTCATCTCGAGCCCGCCGCCCCGCTGACACGTGACGAAGCCGTGGAAGCGTTACGCCGCACCGAGGCCAAGTACCGCGGGATTTTCGAGAATGCCATTGAAGGGATCTATCAGACCACGCCCGATGGTCGTTACTTGTGCGCCAACCCGGCGCTGGCCCGGATCTACGATTATGATTCGCCGGCCCACTTGATCGATTCGATCGGCGACATCGAGCGGCAATTGTACGTCGCCCCGAATCGCCGCGACGATTTCGTCCGCACCATGGAAGCGCAAGGCCACGTGGCGAACTTCGAGTCGCAGATCTATCGGCGCGACGGCCGCATTATCTGGATTTCGGAGAGTGGCCGCGCCGTACGCGGCGCCGACGGCCGCATCGAATACTACGAGGGAACGGTCGAGGACATTACCGAGCGGAAGGCAGCCGAAGCGCTCGTGCGCGAAAAGGAAGCTGCCGAGGCCGCCAGCCAGGCCAAGAGCGACTTTCTGGCCAACATGAGCCACGAGCTGCGCACCCCCTTGAACGGCGTGATCGGAATGCTTGATTTGTTGCAGGAAGCCTCCGAGTCGCCTCAACAAAAGCGCTATGCGACGATCGCTCGCAGCTCGGCTGATCTGCTCCTGGCCGTGATCAATCAGATTCTCGACTTCTCGAAGATCGAGGCGGGCAAGCTTGAAATCGAACATGTCCCCTACCGCATTCGCCAGGTCATGGAAGAAACGCTCGACATGCTGGCCAGCAAGGCGGCTCACAAGGGACTGGAACTGGCGCTGGATATGCCGCCTGACTTCGTCGGCGACGTCCAAGGAGATCCCCACCGACTGCAGCAAGTCGTCGTGAATCTGTTGGGTAACGCCGTCAAGTTCACGGAGCGCGGCCAGGTGAAGGTCCACGTTGCCGTAGAACGGGAAGACGATGCACAAGTACTCGTGCGGTTTGCCGTCGAGGACACCGGCATCGGCGTCCCCCAGGAGCGGCTCAATCGGCTCTTTCAGGCATTCTCGCAAGTGGATGCTTCGACGACCCGCCAATTCGGCGGCACAGGCCTGGGGCTGGCTATTGCCAGGCAACTCGTGGAACTCATGGGGGGAGACATCGGCGTGACCAGCCGGGTCGGCCGTGGCAGCACCTTCTGGTTTCGACTGCCATTGGTCAAGGCAACGCCCCAGGAGAAGACACGCCAACTCACGCCTGCCGAACTGCAACAACTGCGTGTGCTGGTCGTGGATGACAACGCCACGAACCGCGAAATCCTGTTTCGCCAGTTGTCGGCCTGGCAGATGCGCGTGCAAACCGCTTCGGACGGGCACACCGCGCTGGACATCATGCAACGCGCCGCCGCGCAGCAGGAATCGTTCGACTTGGGGATCATCGACTATCACATGCCCGGCATGGACGGCTACGAATTGGCGCAACGAATTGCGTGCGATGAATCGTTGCGTGCGACGCCGCTCGTGCTCTTGACCTCCTTGAGCGCGCCTGAGCCCGACGAATCGCCATGGTCGACGTCGCTCGCCGGTCGGCTCACCAAGCCTGTACGCCAGGCCCAATTGCTCGACACGATTCTGTCTGCCGTCGCCGCGCGCGGCGCTCTGGACAGCCACGAGGCAGCGAACCAATCGCTGGCTCGTCTGGCGCCTGACGCCCATGCCGGCGAGACACGCGGGCGCTGCCGGCTGCTGTTGGTCGAAGACAACGACGTGAATTGCGTCGTCGCGCTCGAAATTCTTACGGTCGCAGGTTTTCAATGCGACGTGGCTCGCAACGGACGCGAGGCCATCGAGCAGGTGCTGCTTACGCGGTACGACGCGGTGCTGATGGATTGCCAGATGCCCGAGATGGACGGGCTGGCCGCGGCCCGAGAAATTCGCCGGCTGGAGGGCGAAGGTGCTCTGCGGCAACGCGGCTATCGCTTGCCGATTGTTGCATTGACGGCCAATGCCACCCGTGGCGATCGGGAATTGTGCCTCGGCGCGGGGATGGACGATTATCTGACGAAGCCGCTTGACGCTGTAAAGCTGATCGAGATGCTGGATGTGATGGTGGACAATCTCGAGGGTATTTACGCCGACGAGGGGATGGCGTCGCCTGAGGCGACGACGCGCGCCTTCGCGGACACGACGCCACTCGTCGGAATGGGCAGGGCCGAGGTCTGCGCAACGAGCAAGGATCTTCAGTCGTCCGACGGCGCAGATGCCGCCGGGCAAGCCTGCGACCCGCCGTTGGATCTCGCGGCGCTACGGCGTCGTTGCTTGGGCAACTGCGAGCTAGTCGAGCGCATCGTCAAGAATTTTACCGATCGGTTGCCGCAATCGTTCCAGGATCTCGGCGAAGCCGTGCTTACGAATCGGCTGCACGATGC
This sequence comes from Pirellulales bacterium, assembly GCA_035546535.1. Lineage (NCBI taxonomy): Bacteria > Pseudomonadati > Planctomycetota > Planctomycetia > Pirellulales > Pirellulales bacterium. Next base: position 13,033 of record DASZWQ010000015.1, read on the forward strand.
GGCGTCGCAAGCGCACGCTCTGAAGGGAATGGCCGCGAATCTTTCGGCCGAACGCTTGCAGCAGGTCGTCAACGATTTGGAGATGACCTGCGCCGCCGGTGACCGACTGATGGCCGTAACGGATATCGCCCGGGTCCGTCGCGAGATGCAAAGGTGCCTGGAATTCGTCGTTGCCGAGAGTCCCGCGGCCCTACTGGCCGCGACTGAGAATTACAATCCGGAGACGACGCCGACCAAGAGTCTCGAGGCGGGATTGGGTGACAAGATAGTCGATGTGACAGGAGCGGGGCGACCAATCGCGGCTGCGGGAGCCGCACTCGATTAGTCGCGTCTTCTTCTACCTTTCCCTTGCGTCGCACGTCGTCTCCGGGATTGAACGAGAGCCCGACTGCCGCGGCGATACCAGGATCGTGATCGGCGTGTCGAGCGTTTGTTATCGAATCTGCCACCGGGGGCTGGCGAGTGGCGGCGCTTGGCAACTTGGAACATGGATCGCCCTGTCGCGGCACGTGACGCGAGTGGCCGAGGGCGACGAAGCTTGTTGGCCGCGCGATGGCTCGCGCCGCTGCTTCGTCGGGCCAGGACCACCGCGTGCGGACTCATGCGGCCTCCTCACGGGGCTCGGGCACCTGGCCGTCGTCGACGGCCACGATCGCCAGCTTGTGCCGGTCGGCGAAACGGATCACGTCCGGCTGATCGATGATGATCGTGCGCTTGGCCTCCACGGCCAGGCATGTCGCGCCCGACTGGACCATGGTCTCCAGGGTCCCGACCCCGATCGTCGGTACGTCGAAGCGCATGTCCTGTTTCGGCTTAGCGACTTTGACAACCGTGAAGCCCGGCGCGCACAGTTTGCCGGCGCGACGGATGCACTCGTCCGTCCCCTCGATCGCTTCGACGGCCAGCGTCGCGCGTCCTTTGACGGTCACGCTCTGACCGATATCCAGCCGTCCCATTTCCTTGGCCATGGTCCAGCCGAACTCGATGTCCTTGGCTTCGAGCTTCGATGGTCCGCGTTTCGTGAGTTGTCCCAGGTTCACGAGTAGCTCCGGTAAAAAGTCGGTCGCCGGCGCGAAGGTGATACCGTCGCGGGCGAATTCCTCAATGACAGTCAGTAGCAGTGTGTCGTCGCGACGGTCTTTTTTCGTGGTGCCAAAGTGCGGATAAAATGCCCGCACCGCGCGCCAGTCGGGAAGATGCTTGAACCACACCCACGGCTGAAATAGCAGGAACTTATGAATCTTGCCGGCCATTGTGACGTGGTGAACGCCGCGCTCGCGGAAGAAGCGAATCGCCCGGCCGATCTTGGCCAGTCCCACCCAGCCGAAGTCGTGGCTGAGCGTGGCCAAGACAGGATCGGCGTGTCCTTTGACGCCCAGGCAGCAGACTTCGTAACCTTGGGCACGCAGCGCCTCGGCGATGACGATCGGGTACCTGCCCCAGCCGGCCAGGATGCCTACGGTGCGCGTGCCAACGGGTAGGGTGGAAGCGGTCATCGGATTTCGTGGTTGTCTTTGGGTCCGCGTTCGATCATCCCCGATCCGTCTGGCTCAGGCGGCTTTCTTTCCCGGTTTCTTGCCGTCCTCTTGCAGCGCGTCGACCGCGGCCTGTAGCGCCTTGATCTGGCGACGAAGCTCGGGCAGTTTGGCGATCGTTCCTTGAATCAGCTTCTGATCGCGCTCTGGCGTGGCGGGGATGCCGAGCATGCGCAACCCCTCGGGCACGTCGCACGAGATACCGGACATCGCGCCAATTACCGCGCCGCGGCCGATGTGAACGTGATCGCGCACGCCCACCTGGCCAGCCATCACGACGTAATCGCCCGTCGTGGTGCTGCCGGCGATGCCCACTTGCGAGCAAAGCATGTTATGCCGGCCGATGCGGCAGTTGTGCGCCACTTGGACCATGTTGTCGATTTTTGTTCCCTCGCCGATCACGGTCGGACCGTACGTCCCGCGATCGATCGTCGAGCCAGCCCCGACTTCGACGTCCGCGCCCAATTCGACCCACCCGAACTGACTGGCCAGCACGTGCCGGCCATCGACCAGCTTGTAACCAAAGCCGTGCGCGCCGATGACGACGCCGGCATGAATGATCGAGCGCGGGCCGACGATCGTGTCCTCGTACAACACCGCGTTCGGATAAATCGTGACGCCGGCGCCTAGTCGGCAGCCGGCCATGATATGGACGCCGCCGTGGATCGTCGCGCCGTCGCCGATCTCGACGTCGTCCCCGATCGAGGCACCGGGGTGAATGTCGACATTGCGTCCCAGACGTACGCGCTTGCCGACCGTTGCCAGCGCGCTAACGCCGACCCGCGGAGTCTGCCGTGGCGGACGGAATAACATGACCAGTCGCGCAAACGCGACGTGTATGTCGTCGACTTCTACCGTCGGCAGTTTCGCGCACCTGACCCCGCGCGGCACGATCGCCGCGGTCGCCCGCACGTCACCCAGCCGCGCCGCGCGCTCCGCGGTGTCGACCAGCGTGATGTCGCCTGCGTTGGCGTCGGCCAATACTGTCGCGCCCGAGACCACGAGCGTGGGATCACCCACGACCGTACCGTCGACGAGTCGGGCAATATCGCCCAGGCTGTGTGCCATGCTCGGAATCCTTTCCTGGCTCGCGCACATCGCGTCCCACCATCTAGCTAGCACCATCAGGGTGTATTGGGTGAGCGCGGGGGGAATGCTAATCCTTTCGCCCTGGCGGAGCAAGAGCGGTGAAAGTCGCTGGCCGCCAGGCGCTTGCATGCTTTCCGAAAGGGCAGGTGCCGATGCCAATCGGTCCTGCTGTCGCGGCGTCCCCACGCTAAAATGCCTCGGCCAATTTTCTTCTTCGAGGGCTGCCGCGAGCGCATGAGCCAACGCATCGTTTATTTCAATGGCGAATTCGTCCCCGAGGCGCAGGCCCGGCTGTCGATCTACGACTCGGCGCTGACGATGGGGGACATGGCCTTCGAGGTCACGCGCACGGTACACGGCCGGCCATTTCGTCTCGACGATCATCTAGCCCGCTTGTACCACACGCTGGGCGTCCTGCGGATCGACCCTGGGTTATCGCCCGCCGCGCTGCGTGTGATTACCGAGCAAACGCTGGGACGCAATCTGCCGACTGAACCGGCCGAGGTGGATTGGAACGTGATCCACAATATTTCGCGCGGACCCATGGCGGCCAACTTTGCAGCGTTTGCACCGCATGAGCGGCGGCCGACCGTGATTGTGAGCTGCTTTCCACTGGTCGAGAAACTCGGCTCGCTGTCCGCGGCCTACGAGACCGGCATCGATGCGGTGGTGCCGGCCCAGCGCTCGATCCCCGGCGACCTGCTCGACGATTCGCTCAAGACGCGCAGCCGGCTGCACTATCAGCTCGCCAACCTGCAAGCGAATGAAATCCAACCAGGAGCCTGGGCGATTCTGACTGATCCTGCCGGGCACCTCACCGAGGGCACCAGCGGAAATGTATTTGTCGTCCGTCACGGGGCGCTTATGACCCCCCGGGCCGACAACTTGCTCCCGGGCATCACGCGGCAAATGGTTCTCGAACTGGCGGGTGCCGCAAATCTACCCGTCTTCGAAGATGACATCACACCGGCGCAGGCGCTCGATTCGGAAGAAATGTTCATGACCTCGACCAGCATCGGCATATTGCACGTCCGCAGATTTGCCGGGCGCCTGATCGGCTCTGGTGGAATCGGTCCCATCACGGCACGGTTGCGGGCCAGTCTGTGCGACGCCGTGGGCCTTGATTTCGCGGCCCAGGCCGCGCGATATGCGGAGTTGAGGGGGGCCCGCTGAGGATTTTCCCCTACGAATCGCGATATTTCGTTTTCAAGGTTCCGAACTCTATGCCGAATAGCATCGGGAGCATGGCGGGCGAGGGCATCGGCTGATCTGGCGTGGTCGAGGCCGAAGACTACAATAATCGGCTTCGATGCTGCCGAGCCCCTGTGGCCCGCAGTTCTCTGGAGCAGAAGCAACGTGGCAAAAAACCAACCGACCCGCGACGCCGGCCGACCGAGTGGCACGTTCACTCCCGAAGGGGTGCCGCTGCGCGATCCCTTCGTCGGAGCCTTACTGGCCTGGCTCATTCCCGGAGGCGGCCACTGGTACCAGGGGCGGCGGTCGAAGGCCGTGCTGTTCTTTGTGTGCATTCTGGGAACATTTCTGTATGGGCTGTACTTGGGCGAAGGGCGCGTCGTCTACGCGTCGATGCGTCCCGAGGACCGGCGCTTTCCCTACTTTTGTCAGGTGGGCGCCGGGGCTGTTGCGTTGCCGGCACTCGTGCAGGCCTATCGCGTGAATCACGGCAGCAACCCGATTCCTTTTCCCGGCTGGACGGACTTCATGGTCCCGCCCAGCGTCGAGAAGAATCGCGAAGATTTGCCGAGTGAGCTCGACCTGCTGCACAAGCGATTGAACCGCTTCTTCGAGTTGGGAACCGTCTACACGATGGTTGCTGGTTTGCTGAACGTGCTTGTGATTTACGATGCCTGGGCGGGCCCGGCCGAACCTGACCTGCCCGCCAAGAAAGAAGACGAAGAGGAGGGGAAGCCGGTCGCCACCGGCCCCCCGCAAGCGTCGTAGCGCTGGCACGTTGCATTCCTTCGCAACACGTAACCCTCCACCAACACACCGATCATGATCGCCAACTCGCTTCCGCTTTTGGCCGTCGGCAATGACCTGTGGTATGCCTTGCCGCTGGTGATCGTGATCAGCCTCGTCTATGCGGCGACGCGGCACGAGCAGAACGATAATATCCTGGTCGCGGCGGGCCGCATCGGCACCTGGATCTGCGGCTTCATGTTCGCCATCTTCGTCGTGCTGGCCCTCATGTCGTGGCACGTTTCGTCGTGAGTTGGCCGCTTGCCGTGCACGATTGCCGAGCGCCGGGCGGCGGCTAATATGACCGTCGACGATTGTCCGCCGGTGGCTGGTAGCGTTTGACGTTCCGTGTGTCGGCTATTAGCCTGAAACCGTGCTCGTACTCTTCCGATCCCGATCATTGCCGGCCTCTCTGATTAGCGCCGCTGTTCTCGGCGCATGTTGCGTGGCCTTGCGCGCCGGCGAAGAGAAGGAACCTGCAAAACCGGCCGCATCCAAGCCGGCCCCGCGCAAGCTCGTCGCTCCCAAGACCTGGCCGGCCGGGCATCCGCTGCCGACGGTCGCCTCGAACTGCGCGGCGTGTCACTTAACGGCCGGGCGTGAGCTGACCGACGCCGTGGTGCATTTCGTCCGCAGCGTCCACGATCTGAATGGTCTGACCTGCTACGACTGTCATGGCGGCAACCGTGAGGAGGACGGCCGGGCCCACGAAGAGGCTTTCGGCTTCATTGGCACCAAGCTCAGCGCACACTTGAAAGTGTGCAGCGAATGCCACACGGACGAAGCCGAGCGGTTGGCGGCCGGGCCGCATCATTGGGATTTCTCGAAGCGCATCAACACCAAGTATCCGACCTGCGTCGACTGCCACGGCAACCACGACGTCGGTAACCCGCCCGCCGATTTCAAACTTCGCGACATGTGCCTGGATTGCCACCACAAGCTCGATAAGGACTACCCGAACATCGCCTCGGTGATCGCCAGTGGCGACCAACTGGCCGAGGTTCTGCGCGCGGTGCGAAAGAAGACGATTGCCGATCCGCACCCCGTGCCCGAGCCGTTCCGTGCCGACCTGGCCAGCCTGCGGACCGAGACGATGGAGGCGGTACACGCCTCGAAGGAGATTCCCGGCGAGCAGGCCGCGAAACTGAACGAGCGGAACAGGAAAATTCGCCAAGGGTTGGAGAACTGGCTAAAATCGACGCAGTGAAGCTGGCCTGGCGGTCGAGCGGTTCACGACGTTCGCAACGCACATCTCTTCATTCTCGAAATCTCGCGAGGCCCACGATGCTTGACCGCAACCATCTGCACAATCGTCGTTTTTTTCTGCAATCGGCGGGGGGCGCCGCCCTGGCGGCCAGCACGGCCGGTCGGTTGATCACGCCCTGCATGTTGCGGGCGGCGGAAAAAGCGGCGGCGGGACCGGCCGATGTGGGCATCGCGCGCGGCTCGAACATGGAAGAAGCGGTCAAGCGCGCCGTGGAGCTGTCGGGCGGAATGGATTTCATCAAGCCCGACCAGACGGTGCTCATCAAGCCGAATGTCACGGGCGCCGTGCCGAATCCGACCACGACCAGCCCGGAAGTGTTGTACGCCGTGATCAAGCTGGTCGCTGCGCAAGGCCCGAAGCGAATCATCGTGGCGGATCGCAGCTTTTCACCGCTGTTCAACACGACGACGCCGAAGACCATCGACGTCATGAAATCGGTCGGTCAGCTCGACGCTGTGAACGAGGCGATCAGCGACGTCAAAGCGCCGGTCGTAGCCGTGGGGCTCGAGGACGCGGCTTCGGAGTTCGAGAAGCTCGGCAAGCCAGCCAACACCGAACACTGGCGCAAGGTGACTCACCCGCTCGCCACGAGCTGGCCAAACGGTTTCGAGCTGGCGGAGTTGCTCTTCGCCGTCGATCACGTCATCAATGTGCCCGTGATCAAGACGCACTTCCAAGCCTGGTTCACGATGTCGATGAAGGCTTTCGTCGGCATGAGCCATCACCGCAGCCGCCGCGAGTTCCACACGGCCTTCAAGGGGAACAGCAACCTGGCCGATCAGAAAAGCTCGGGCAGCCGCCGCCGCGTCGGGCCCGAAGGGCGCAAGCTCGATGTCGAAGAGGTCGAGCCCTTGGTGAATCGAGTTGCCGAGTTGAACCTGGGCATCAAGCCGGCCTTGAACATCATGGACGGTACGAAGAGCTTCGTCTTCGGCGGCCCGTCGCACGGCGACGTCGAAGAGCCGAAGCTGGTCGTGGCCAGTCGCGACCGCATCGCGGCCGACGCCACGGGCGTGGCGGTGTTAAAGCGATACGGCACCGAGCGCCGTTTGCAGAACTACTCGGTGTGGGAAAACCCGTTCATCAAGCACGGCATCGAAATCGGCCTGGGCATCGACGGGCTCGACAAGCTCAACCTGAAGCACGCCGGCATCGCGGACGATGAGATGGCTACGATAAAAGAGATGCTGGCGTAACCCCCGACTGTCGATTGCCGAGACCTCAGGTGGCACGGACAACTCGCTTGTCCGCGCGCCGCAGGCGCAACCGCTAATGCGCCCCGTATTTCGCACGGTGCAGCCCGCGGGCGAACCTTCGCACGCCCACCGATGTCCCATCGGTCTAACGGTTTGCGACCCTTTCTGCCTTCGTCCGACGGTTGAAATCGCCTCGATTTAGGCGTATTTTACAGTATTCGCGCTGCCGCCTGGTTTTTGATCTTCGGCAGGCACGCCGCATTACCGCACCAGGAGGCCTTCGTGGCAACCATTGCCCCCAAAAATACCGCCGCCGCTGGAATCACCAACGGCGCCGATATTCTCGTTCAGTCGCTCGTGAACCACGGCGTGGAGGTCATTTTCGCCTACCCTGGCGGCGCGAGCATGCCGCTGCACCAGTCGCTGACGAAGTTCAAGGATCAGATTCGCACGATCCTGCCCCGGCACGAGCAAGGGGGGGGCTTCGCGGCACAGGGCTACGCCCGCAGCACCGGCAAGCCGGGCGTGTGCATGGCCACGAGCGGCCCCGGCGCGACGAACCTGGTGACCTGTATTGCCGACGCCAAGCTCGACAGCATTCCGTTGATTGCGATCACGGGGCAAGTCGGCACGTCGGTGATCGGCAGCGATGCGTTCCAGGAGACGCCGATCGTCGAAGTCTGTCGCGGCATCACGAAGCATCATTACCTGGTGACCGACGTGGCCGATCTGGCTCGCGTGGTGCGCGAGGCGTTCCACCTGGTCACGACCGGCCGTCCCGGGCCCGTGCTGATCGACCTGCCGAAAGACGTGCAGCAGGCTCAGACGGTGCCCGACTACGACGCCCCGATGAACCTGCCGGGCTACCACGTCGAGGATCGCCGCTCGCGCCCTGAGCAGATCGCGCAGGTCGCCGCAGCCATCAAGCGTTCGCGCCGTCCGGTGATTTACGCCGGCGGCGGCATCATCGCCAGCGGGGCGAGCCAAGAGCTGCGCGAGCTGGCGCACAAGACCAAGATTCCGGTCACGATGACCCTGATGGGCTTGGGCTCGTTCCCTTCGAACGATCCGCAGTGCATGGACATGTTGGGCATGCACGGCAGCGTTTATGCCAACTATGCCGTGAACGAGGCCGATTTGCTGTTGGCCTTCGGCGTGCGGTTCGACGACCGCGTGACGGGCAAGGTGTCGGAGTTTGCCAAGCACGGCAAGATCGTGCACATCGACATCGATCCGTCGGAGATCAACAAAAACAAAGAAGCCCACATTCCGATCATCAGCGACATCAAGTACGCGCTCGCGGAATTGAACAAAATCGTCGAACCGCCCGAGGCCGGCCTCGATGCCTGGCATGCGCAGATCTCGGCCTGGAAAAAGTCGGACCCGTTCTCGTACGACAAGTCGTTCCCGGGCATCCTGCCGCAATACGCGATCTCGGAATTGTCGAAGCTCGTGGCCGATCGCAACCCGGTGATCGCCGTGGGCGTCGGCCAGCATCAGATGTGGGCCGCTCAGTATTTTCAATTCACCGAGCCGCGCAGTTGGCTGTCGAGTTCGGGGCTGGGAACGATGGGCTTCGGCCTGCCCGGCGCCATGGGGGCCAAGGCGGCGCACCCCGATCGGCTGGTGATCGATATCGACGGCGACGGCAGCTTCTTGATGAACATTCAAGAACTGGCCACGTGTGTTTGTGAAAAGCTGCCGGTGAAAGTGCTGCTCTTGAACAATCAGCACCTGGGCATGGTCATGCAGTGGGAAGATCGCTTCCACGCCAGCAACCGTGCGCACACCTATTTGGGGCCGATCGATAATCCTGAAGCCATCGGAAAGGGAGACGGTCTGGGCCCGAAGAACCGCTATCCCGATTTCGTGACCATCGCCCGCGGCTTCGGCTGCGGTGCGGGCACCGTGAAGGATCGGGCCAAGCTGGGCGACGCGCTGCGCGAGATGATCGACTACGATGGTCCGTACGTTCTGGACGTCGAAGTGCCGTATCAGGAGCACGTGCTGCCGATGATCCCCTCGGGCAAGACCGTGCGCGATCTGATCAAGGCGTAGGCCGACACAGGGCGCTGCTACGTGCGGCGAAATCGGGGTGCCGCTGGCGGCTCGTCCGCCAGTGCGGCGCATAAGCCACCCGGACGCCGCGACCCTCCCTATTTTGCTGTGCGGCCAGCGGTGGCGACAATCGGTGTCTCTTCGCGCAGCACGTAGACGTATCCGTCGAGTTCGCTGGTCGGGCACGTCGCATCGGCTGCGAAGACTGGCAATTCAAAAGGAAGCCGCCACTTGTCCGAGCGCACGACGACCAACTCATAATGGCACTTCGGCTCCGCCGTTATCGCCGCGAACCGCAGTACGGCGAACATCGGGTCAGGCAAACACTCAAGGTCGCACGTCCCGGTGGCGAGTTCGAACTCGGCTCCGGCTGCATTTCGTTTGACGATTTTCCAGCCGAGCTGTTCCGGCAAGGGGGCCCGATGCAACCGGTTGCGCACCCGAAGATCAATGCGAAAGACGCGCTGCCCCGGCGCGAGAGCCAGGTCTTGCACCCACGGCCGCGTGGGGGAGATCGTCGCCTTCGTTCTCTTCGCTTCGGCGGCATGCTGTTGGGCCAGGCGGTGTACCTCAGCATCGACCGTTGCCACCGGCACGGATCCATGGCGATACGGTCCGATGCGGACCGCGCACATTTGTTCTAAATGCCGGGCGAGCGACCGCTCTTCATCCTGCATATCCCAGGCCGAACGCGTGCCGATGGTGCTGGGCGAAAGGCCATCGGCCACGAGCAGTTCCATCCGCGCCACCCGCGCGCGAATCTCTTGTGACTGGTGGATGCCCGACGAGACGTAGGCCATGCCGATCACGACCGCGATGCCGGCAGTCGCCGCCTCCGCGACGTGCCAACGCGGCTCTCGGCCATACAATACGAAAACGCCATAGAGCGCGACGACCAACGGACAGGACAGCAAGCTATAGCGCGCCGTCAAACAATACGTCGGATCGATCGTCCCGCGCGACCAGCCGACCCCCAGGGCGACCGTTACGACGGATGCGATCGCGCATGCTAAACCAGCGGCACGCAGCCGCTCTTCAGGCGAGCGCCGCCAGACGATGGCAAGCATGGCCAGGGCCGCCAAGATCAACCCAGCAACGATAATCCCGGATGCCGGCCACGTGTCCTGGCCCAACCGGCCGGCCGAGATGCTGAGCACCTGCAACGTTCCGCGCATGGTCGCCCACAGGCGCGCCGCGTCGATGCCTGCCGCCGGTGCGTCAGGCAATCCTTCGGTGGGACGATTACCGGCGAAATACACGATCACCAAGGCCAGGCAGCCAGCCGCGGCCGCGAGCAATATTCCACCGGACCAATAGCACCCAGGACGGTTGCTACGCGCCAACGTCAACCCTGCGACTGCCAGCCACAGCGCGAGGGCCGGCAGGAAACAAACACCCGGGCCGCCACAACCGATCAGGACCGCACACGCGAGCGCGACGAGCAAGCCGTTACGCAGAGCCGTTTCCGGACCGCGTGTATTGATAATGATGCCGATCGCCGCGCACATGAGGGCGGCCGCCATGGCGAAGAAGAGCTGATGCCCCCAGATCAAGTTGTACCAATGCCCTAAGTGCAAAAGCGCGATCGGAATCACAACGTCGCTGAGCCGTGTCTCGCCGCGGGCGCGCCGCACGGCCCACAATAGCCCCAGGCTGGCACCTGAGAGCACGAGCACGTTGGCCACCGCGCCTGCGCGAAAGTCGTAGTTCGTCAGCCGCGCGAGCCCGATGTACAGAAGTTTCGTGAGCGGCACCCGATGATGATTCTCGGGCTCGAGCAACCACGCGCTATCGAAGGGGCGATCTCCCACCACGACGTCCAACCACGGCCATTCATCGGCGTAGGGTGAGTTCGACGAATAGCGCGCGACAAGGGCGAGAGCAGCCGCGGTGGTCAACAGCCATCCCGCGAAGACCACTTGGCGCCGCTTTCTTTCTTGATCGGCCTGCCACATCACAGTCGAGCCCTTGGATTTGCGTCCGTTTCGCCATCGCCGGGCGAGCGCGGCAGGAATTTAGACCTCGTGCAAAAGTCGGTCAATGTCAACGCAGGGTTCGCTAGCTGGCATGCTCGCATTCATCGGCAAACCGTCGCGAAGGCGCGTGGCATGCTCTTCGTTACCAGCCGTAAGGCAAAACGCGACATGGCAAACTTTTCCCACACGGCGTGCCCGCTACGATCGGCGCCGATGACGCATCGCAAAGGGCGCCTCACGATATTGCCGTCGCTCTGCCGATGCTTGATTCTGCCGGTCACGGATGCTGGGCGAACTGCGAAAGCGGTTCGTGTTCGTTCGTCCGTGCCAGTCCGAGTAACTTGCGTGTCGCACGGCCCGCCCCGCCGTGGCGTCAAGTTGCTCCGCGACGGGCACGGGGAACGACTACCCCACAAGCTGCCTGTGCACCGCGCGAGCACCTTGGAGCAATTGCTTTCGAGAAGACGAACCTTCGCCTCGCGGGACCGCCCCCACGCCGCCGCGAAGGATTGCGTACTTCGGCCGAGCTTGCTCACCTGCTGCCGCGCGTGCCCGACACAGGACCTTGTGGAACTGCGAGGAGTCGCAAGACCGGTCCGTTCCCTTCAGATGGGTCGCGGAATACACGGCGCAGAAGAGCCAAGGCAAAATTGCCACGCATCTGCGGCCGTTGGCGACAACGGACGAAGGACACGACGGACCGGCGGCGACGTGCATCAGTTGTTCCTCTTCCCAGCAAGCAGGCTCGCCGTGTCACGGTCTACACCGAAGCATTTGAATCTGTTTAAAGAGCGGTCGGAAACAGTCGATCAGCCCGGGCGCTTAGCCTCAGGCGCGATCCAAGACTTGTGCCATGCCTTCGAGCGTGCGACCGGCTGGTCGCTGCGCTACGTGCCAGGGCACCCACCGCAAAACGATCACGACCTGTTGTGGTCCGCCCCGGTCAGCCCGGGCGTTGGAAGCTCTCCCGGACACCTCAGGATTGATCTCGGTGGGACCGCGTTGCGGGACCGTGGTCCCTCGGTCGATCTGGAACACGCCGGCGAGCTGGCCGGCGCGATCGGCCATCTCTTGGGCGAGTTGCACGTGGCCCGCGAGGAACTGCGCAAGCGCGAAGCCGAACTGGCGGCCGCCGTGCCGGTCATCGAACGGCCCGGCGAGCCGGTGCATCTGGCCGAGCGCTTGGAAGCTGTGCTGCGCGGCGGCGCGCAAGCGGTGAATTGTCATGCGGCGGCTGTGTATTTGCTGGATTCGGCCACCACCGAATTGAAGTTGCGCGCCGCGTATGGCTTGCCGCGCGAGCGCCTGCAACTGGGGCCGCGTCCGCTGCGCTCCGCAACTGCAGATTTGGAAGCCCTGGCGGGTCATGCCGTGGTGATGAAAAACCGCGCGGTGCGCGCCGAATGGCAGGCGCCCGAAGCATCGGCCGCGGCCGTGTGCGTACCGATCGCGACGAGCGCCATTCCGCTGGGCACGCTGTGGATCTTTTCAGCCCGCGAGCGCGATTTCAGCGATGAAGAGGTCAATCTCGTCGAGATCGTGGCTGGTCGGCTGGCCAGTGACCTGGAACGCGAAGTCCTCATGCAAGAAGGGCTGAACGCCGCGACGCTCAAACGCCAGATGAGCGAAGCCGAGCGACTGCAGGAGTTCCAGCAGCCGCGCTACATTCCTGCGTCGCCCAGTTGGGATATCGATGCCTGGACCTTACGCGGCGACGTCCTGGGCGGCGACTTCTACGACTGGTTCACGCGCGGCGACGAAAGCTTGGGGATCGCTGTCGGATCGGCGACCGGTTCGGGAATCTCGGCCGCGATGATGGCGAGCATCCTGCGCACCGCGGTCCGCGCCCACGCCGAACAAGCGCGCGAACCCCAACAGTTGTTGAACGCGGTCAATCGCGAGCTGTGGCAAGCCGCGGCCGGACTGCAGTCAGCAGGGCTGTTATATGCCCTGCTCGATCCCACGGGCCGGATTCGCCTGGCAACAGCCGGGGACGTCACGGCGCTGTTGGCCCGGCCGGGTGGCTGGCAGTTGCTGTCGCGCGTAGCTTTGCCGCTGGCGCGCGATCCCAATTCGACTTATCAGCCGGTTTTGCACTCGCTGCGCCCCGAAGAGACGCTCTTGGTCATGGCCGGCGATGATCCGCAATTCGCTCCGCCGGTCAAAGGCCGCACCCATCGCCTGGGCCTGTCATCCATCGCACGCCTGGTGGCCGAGAAATCGGACAGCACGGCGAAAGAACTGGCGGCCGCCCTTCGCTTTCAATTCTCATCGAGCAAGATTCACTCGAACCGTGATCGCACGCTGCTGGTCGTGAAGCGCCGCCGCCCCGATTGGTCGTAGCTCTGGCGACCTGGGGGCATCCTGCGCCCCGTTCGACGAGCCGCTTGACTGGCGCGATTTGGTGAGAATCAGCGGCTTTCCCGGTCGCTTGACGGTGGAAGCAAAAGACTTAGACTTGCTTGATTAGCCACTGGCGGCGTGCCGCTTGCCTGGCCCCGAGGAAATCATCGAGCGGGAATGGCGGAATTGGCAGACGCGCTAGGTTGAGGGCCTAGTGGTAGTAATACCGTGCAGGTTCAAGTCCTGTTTCCCGCACTTTTGGCTTACGGTCATAAATCACCTGCGCTGCCGCCCTCCGCTCGACTGACATTTGGTCAGCCGTGCTCGGTTGCCGGATCAAGTCCTGTTTCCCGCACTTTCTCTGATTCCGGTGCCTACGACGACAAGTTGAGCATAGCGGCGTGTCGGATGTGGCTGCATCGGTGCGACTTTGCCAGCGGTGTGACCGTTTGAATCGACTTATGAGATTCACCTTCGTTACTGTCCTGAGTCTCGCCTTCATTGTGGCCTGTTCACCGGTATTGCTCGCGGCCGAGCCGGCGGCCTCGCCGAGCGACGCGTCATCGACGGAAGATGGGCCCGTGACGATCCCCCGTTCGCACCAGTTCACGCTGCGATCGCGCGCGGGGCGTGAGTACCGCATCCAAGTTGCCGTGCCCAAGGCGGGGCCACCAACGGCCGGCTACCCGGTCATCTATGCGACCGACGGCAATGCGGTCTTCGCGACTTTTGCCGAGGCCGTGCGCGCGCAGCGCGCTGCCTCGATGCTGATCGTTGGTATCGGTTATCCTTCGGACGCTCCCTTTGATGTGGCGCGTGTTTACGACCTCACGCCTCTGCGACAAGGGGAGAAGAGTGATACCGATTCTGAAGACAATACCGGCGGCCAGGAAGAATTCTTTGCCTTTATCCAAGATGAGCTGAAACCCTTCATCGAGAGCAGGTTCAAGGTCAACCGCGAACGGCAAACGCTGTTCGGTCACTCCTTGGGCGGGCTCTTCGTCCTGCACATTCTCTACACGCATCCCGAAGCCTTTCAAACCTACGCCGCCGGCGCTCCGTCCCTGTGGTGGAATAACCAGGCGATCCTGTCCGAGGAGAAGGCGTTCATCGAGAAACAAGGGGCCAAGGTGGACTTGTTCCTGTTCGTGGGCGAGCGAGACGCCCGCCACATGGTGCTAGACGCGACGCGCACAGCCGATCGTCTGGCACCGCTTTCTGCCCATGGGCTGCGTGTCTATTTTCAAGTCTTTGACGAGGAAGATCACGTCTCGGTCTTACCAACCGCGATCAGCCGGACTTATCGCATCGCAGGAAGTCCAACGAAGTAGTTTTCGCGCGCAAGCGAATCATGTATCGAAAAGGGGGCTGACGTGCTCTCCGATCGCCAAGAGATTCACAGAGCGACCGCGGTGTGCGGGCTAGCGATTTTTGCCACTCTCTTGGTTGCCAGCGTCGGTCGAACGGCCGACGAAGTCGACGACTATGTAGAAGCGCAGCGCGTCGAGTCGCGCATTCCAGGGCTGGCACTGCTGGTCGTGCGCGATGGGACCGTCGTCAAGTCGCGTGGCTACGGCCTGGCCAACGTCGAGCTGCAGGTTCCGGTTACCGAACAGACGATTTTTCAAAGCGGATCACTGGGGAAGCAATTCACAGCCACCGGAGTGATGATGCTCGTCGAGGAGGGGCGGCTGGATCTCGACGACGCGGTGCGCAAGTTTTTGCCGGACGCTCCCGAGGCGTGGCAAGCGATCAAAATTCGCCACCTCCTGTCGCACACGTCGGGTTTAGGAGACTACCCACGCGATTTCGATCTGCGCCGCGATTATACGACCGACCAGTTGTTGCAGGCGATTTACGCGTCGCCACTAGCCTTCGAAGCTGGCGCAGGGTGGAAGTACAGCAATCTCGGTTACGTCACGCTCGGGATTGTGATGGAAAAGGCCACCGGAGGACCTTATGGCGAGCTGCTGGCCGAGCGGATCTTCAAACCGTTGGGAATGTCGTCGACGCGCGTTATCAGCGAGGCCGATATCGTTCCGCATCGTGCCGCCGGTTATCGCCTGGTTCACGGCGAACTGAAAAACCAGCAGTGGGTGTCACCGACAATGAATTCGACGGCTGACGGCAGTCTCTACACGAATCTATTGGACATGGCGAAATGGGACGCTGCTCTGACATCGGGTTCGCTGCTCAAGCCCGAGTCCCAGCTGCAGATGTGGACCGTCGCCAAACTGGCCGACGGAGCAAAGAACACAGGCAATTACGGCTTCGGCTGGGTTTGCGAAGAGGTTGCCGGCCATCGAATTGTTCGTCACGGCGGCGCCTGGCAGGGATTTGTCTCCGGCATTAGCCGCTACCTTGATGACCACATGACCATCGTCGTTTTCGCGAATCTCTCCGCCAGTTCGGCGCGATCGTTTCCTGCGATCGAACGGAACGTCGCCGCGTTTTACGTTCCGGCTCTGAAGACGCATGACGAAGGTCGCAAGTGACATGCGCCTTTGCTCGAGCCCGGCGGACACTCGGGACCGCGGAATTCTCGGTGCGCAAAGGAACTGGTGTCTCGGTCAGTTGTTCGTGCAACTTCCCGCATCCGCCGACTCGCACGATGCCCGCTTTACTTGCGATTCTGCTTCAACCAGTTCTCAAGCGATTGCGTCAACGGCACGTTTCCCGCAGCCCTGGCCATTGCCAAGGCTTTTTCGGCCGTGGCAACCGCGTCGGCTGACTGGCCTAGATCGTTGTAGACAATTGCCAACTGGGCCCGCGCGTCGAGATCGTCGGGAGCCAGCCGTATTGTCTTCTCGAATTCTTCGCGCGCTTCGGGCAAGCTGTTCACCGCTTTGAGGGTCAGGGCGAGGTTTTTCCGGATCATCGCGGAATCGGGTTCCAATGCCACCGCCTTGCGGAAATGTTCGAGGGCCGGCTGCGGGCGTCCGGCGAGAAACAAAGCCATGCCCAGCCGGTTCTGGAACGTGGACACATCGGGCTGCTCTTGCACAACCATTTCGAACTGGTCGATTGCCTCCACCGGTCGGCCGGCGTTCAACAGAGCAAGACCGAGATGAAAATGTGCCAATGTATCGTCGGGGCTGGGAAATGACTTTTCTAGATAGTCGATGGCTTCGGCGGGCCGCTGGAGATTGATCAACGCCACGCCCAGCACGTGATACCCTTCCGGCCAGTCGGGAAATCGCTCGAGGGCCTGTCGCATGTATCGAGCGGCTTCTTCACTGCGCTGCGCATCATTAAGCGCGATACCCGTATTCTGGATGGCGATCAAGTCGTTCGGGTCGCGCCGTGCGGCGTCTTGCCAGAGGGTGACTGCATCGCGATACGCCGTCAGTCGAAGACTGCTGACCGCGCCCATCACGACAACCAAGATCGCGCCGAAGGTGAGCGTCGCCGCGAGCGGCCAGCGAAAGATCTTAGGCTCGTTCGAGGCCGGTACCTGCGCTACCGAACACAACAGCCGATACCCGCCGACGATTGTCAGTGTAAGAATCGCAGCCAGCGGAAGGTACATTCGCCGTTCGACCGCGACTTCTTTGAGGATCGGCACGGCGAGTGTGGGAGCGAGAATCATGACGGCGCAGGCACCTATGAAACCCGCGGCGGATCGGCGCCCGAGCGCGATCAGAATGCCAATCCCCAGGAGCAAGGCAAAGACCAGCCACGGCCAGGCGACCGCGAAGGTTTCCAAAAGGGGGACGCGATAGTGAACCGACAGCGGCCAGGGCCAGAAGCTTAGCTTGAAGTACATGGCAAGCACCTTGGCCTGGGTGAACCACCAGACGTGAGCCGGAATTCCCCGATGAAACCCCGCCGAGGCGGACCGCGGTCCGCCCAGATTCAAGGTCAAGAGCACGATCCAGCCCAGCGCCAACGCCACGTACAAAGGCCACGAGCGGCGTAGCGCCCGCCAGAACGATCGTGCCAGGAAAGTGCGCTCGAATAAGAGCACCGCGAATGGCGCCGAGACCATCGTTTCCTTGCAGGCCATTCCTGCAGCGCAAGCCACGCCGGCCAAGAGCAGCCAGAGCAATTGATGCTTCGACGTCGTGGCGGTGAAGTACCGCAGGCTGGTGAATAACGTGGCCAGGTAGAACAACCCCATCATCAGTTCGGTGCGTTGCGTCGTGTATTCCACGGATTCGGTGACGAGCGGATGCACGAGCCAGGCCAGGGCCACGAGCAACGAAAGGCCGAATGCCGCGCGGTCGAATCGGTTGGCGAAGTACGGAAGTTGTAGCGTTCGCTGAACGATTGCCCACAGCAGCACCGCCGAAAGCACGTGCAGCGTCAGATTGACGAAGTGGTAACCCCACGGATCGATTTGGCCGAAGTGGTAATTCATCGCCAGCGACAGGTTCACCAGCGGTCGACCTGCCGTGGGCGAGTCAAACGGTGCGACGAAGGGGCTCGATGCGCCAAACAGCGGCCACAACCTGGTAATCGAGGGGTTCATGACGACCGAATGGAAGTCGTCGAAGATGAACGGATAGCTCAACGACCGCCCGTATACCATCCAGCCTGCGACGCCCAGCAGAACTATCGCGACCAAAGCTTGTGCGACGCCGTTCGGAGTTGCCGGATTGGGGCGCGACAGAGTCTGGCTTGCTTTCGTGCGAGACCCGGCCTTCGGCCGACGCCGCTCAGAACCGGCCATGAAATGGACTCCGCACGGTTCGATACACGGCTCTTGCTCCAGGAGAGGAAACGTTCTCGACGAGGCTTTGCGAAAGGGCTGGCTCGTGCCGGGCTGCCCGCGCTTTGCCGGCGGAGGCGCCTCGTACGACGTGACCCTGAAGGCACTCGAACGCACCAGGCCCGAAAGCGACCGATTCTAGCTGCCCGTGCGGCGGGCGTCGATTTGTTCGAAGTCGAGTATTTTGTCGAGGATTTCCGGGGCTGCCTCGTCAGTCGATCGCTGACTGACGTCTGTGGCGAAAGCGCGGTAACGTGACGTACTTGCCCTTCGGGACCGAGCCCAGTTCTGTGCGAGTTGCCTTGCCGGAGTTCGAGCACAACGATTGTAGGGGTGCCTCGGGTCGTGACGAAATACTTGATCGAGCGGACGGCCGAATGCCGAAGAGCTTTGACGCACGAGCAATATGGATCGTTCGCGTCGACGACGTCGGATCCAGTGGAAACGCCGCGAACGGTCCCTAGAAATACCGATTGCAATTTTTGGGCGCAGGCGGTTGTCGCGGCCCGAAGTTCATGGAGGAACTGAAAAATGTTCAGACGTTTATTGATGGCTGTGCTGATCGTCGTGGCGCTGGCTTCACTCAGCCAGGATGTCCAGGCCGCCAGTCGTTGCCCGCCCCGCTGCGGAGTTTGTGACTACTTGTTTGGCGGCTATGGCCATGGGCCATTTGGCTACGGCGGCGGTTTTGTTTATGCCGGCTATGTTCCGCCCTGCAACTACACGCAATGTGGCTGTCGGATCGTTTACTAAGCGCATCGGGGCCACGGTAGCGGACATGCGCGGCTCGACGACGGCTCGGGCAGCCGAGGAACATCGGCCGAGAGATCGGGATCGAGCACGACCGATTCACCGTTGACGACAAATCACGCACGTGTCTCGCTTGCTAGGTCGAGACACGTGCGTTTCTTTTTTACTTCGCGATGTCTTCAGCTCATTAGCCAGGGCGCAAGCGAACGCCGGATCAAAACCGCCTGCGCGCCCAGAAGGGGACGGCACAAACGGTTCTCGGCTAAGAGTATTCGACAGCTGCGGAACTTGTTCGTGCTAGAATGCCGTCAGTTGGTGAAGCATCTCAGGGCCGCTAGCCGCGCCGGTGGCACGCATGACCGAAGAGAAACCACTTTGCACAGTCACGCATCGGCAGCTCGTAGACGGCTGCTGCCCATGGTGCCATGCTCCGGTGAGCGACGGACAATTGAGGGGGGTATCCGCTGGCTCGACAGAAGCGTGCTGGAACTGGAGGGTCCTCGAAGAAGATCTCCGTGCAGGGGATTTGCGAATTCGAACGATCACTAGCCTCAACCTCGCGAAGCTTTCGGACGAGGTGGAGCATGCACTGCCGCTTCTGACTTTGGCGTTAGACGACCGTCACCATGACGTCCGATTGCACGCAGAAATAGCCTGCGAAAGAATCGGCCGGGACCTTTCTTCAATGCAAGCGGTGTGGCTCGAAGGTGAGGTTCGCGGCGAGCGCCACCATCTCGCCGCGTGCATGATGCTACTGGCCGGTTACTCCACGAGCCGGCAGCCTGAGTTACGGGCCAAACGTGCCGCTCATATTTGTTGGCTCATTGAGCATCATCCTCATCGGAGGATTGCTGGAATCCCCGATGCTCTCCTGTTGAATCGCGACGAGCCTCAATGGTATGAGGATGCTCGCGAGCAGTGGATAAAGACTGTCGGCGACAGCAAGTCAAACGCCGCAGTACTCGGGAATGCTGCACGATTCTTCATGCTCAACGAGCCCGAGCGGGCCGCGAGATTGCTCGTCGATTCGCAAACACTTGAGCCAGAGAATACCGAATGGCACGAACTGCTGGCGCAATTGCACACGCTGTCGGCGCGACACGGCACGGTCGAGGATCGCGCGATTCGACATCGGGAGGCGATGGTTGAACTCGAGATGGCCGAGCAGATTCGTTCGGCCCACGCCGGCGTCGTTAGCGACGAAGAAAAGCGCGTGCGAAATCTGTTAACTCGCGTGTATACCTTATCGAACCGCGCGCGGGCAGCACTCGACGCCGGCGAATGGGAGTTTGCCAGGCAACTTGCCCGGGAGTGCTTGGCACTGGCGTCGAGCAATGAGATCGACGAGTATTTTCGAGAGGATGGAAACGCGATCCATTACTCCCATCTGGTCTTGGGTCACGTGGCTCTTCATGAAGGGGATCTCGCCCGCGCGAAAGACCACCTGATCGCGTCGGGTAAAACCGAAGGGTCGCCCAATCTCGATTCTTTCGGCCCGAACATGTCACTGGCGAAAGCCATCTTGGAAAAGGGTGACTCCACGGCGGTGCTCCAGTATCTTGACCTATGCGGCAAGTTTTGGAACAGCGGCTCAGACAGATTGATCGCGTGGAAACGTCAAGTTGCCCAAGGACAGGTGCCCGACTTCGGCGCGAATCTTGTCTATTGAGGACCTCAAAATCCAGTGAGCGCCACGATGGGTACGAAGTCTCTGCAACTTTCGACGGCGCTGATGCTGGCATTAGCGCCCGCTGCATGGCGGGCCGATGGCGCGCCGCCAGCCGATGCCGGTGAGCCCAAATCCGCGACGAGCTCCAGCGAACAGCCGCCGGCCCCGCGCGAAGCTGTTGCCGGCTCCTGGGTCGGCACGCTGGATGCCGGCGTCAAGCTGCGGATTGTTTTCAACATCGAGCAATCGGCAGACGGAACGTTCAAGGCCACGCTCGACAGCCCGGATCAGGGGGCGAAAGGCATCCGCATCGATGAAACCACGTTTGCCGACGGCGAATTGAAGCTCACGTCCAAGGCGCTGCGCGCGACGTTCAAAGGAAAACTTGCGAATGGCGAAATCGCCGGCACGTTTACGCAAGGCGGTACGGCGTTGCCGCTCGCGCTGAAGCCGGCCGAGAAGGCGCCAGAAATCAAGCGTCCGCAAGTTCCGAAAAAGCCGTATCCCTACGAAGAGCGCGAGGTCACGGTCGAAAACAAACCCGCCGGCGTCAAGCTGGCTGGCACGTTGACAGTGCCCAAGGGCGACAAGCCGTTCCCTGCGGTGTTGCTCATCTCCGGTTCAGGCCCGCAAGATCGAGACGAATCGCTGCTGGGCCATCAGCCTTTTCTGGTGTTAGCCGATTATTTGACGCGGCGCGGCATTGCCGTATTGCGGCTCGATGATCGCGGCGTTGGCGGCTCGAGCGGCGACCTCGCAACGTCCACAACCGATGACCTGGCGGGCGACGCGCTCGCCGCCGTCGAGTTTCTCAAGTCGTGCGCGGAATTCGATCCGCAGCGGATCGGACTCGTGGGGCATAGTGAAGGAGGCCTGATTGCGCCGCTGGCCGCAAGTCGCTCCGACGACGTCAAGTTCATTGTACTGATCGCCGGACCCGGCGTGACCGGCGAAGAAATACTCTACGCGCAGGGGGAATTAATCTCGCGCGCCGGAGGTGGTGGCGACGCGGCGACTAAGTTTCAGCGCGCCTTGCAGGAAAAGCTGTTTGCGATCGTGAAGGATTTCGAACGTCAAGCGGCCGCCGCGCCGGGCGACATGCCCCCCGATACTGCCGAGGTCGAGAAGAAACTCGTGGCCGCCATCACGGGCCTCTCGATCCTGCTGCCTGAAGACAAACGCAAGGCGGCCGAAGCGCAAGCCCAGGCTCAAGCCCGATCGCTCGTGACGCCGTGGTTCCGTTACTTTCTTTCGTACGATCCGCGTCCCACGCTCGCGAAGGTTCACTGCCCGGTGCTGGCCGTGATCGGGGAGCGGGACTTGCAGGTTCCGCCAGCGCAGAACCTTCCCGAGATCGAGAAGGCACTCAAGGCGGCAGGCAACGGCAATTACACGCTGCACGAATTGCCCACTCTCAACCACTTGTTGCAGACGTGTACGACTGGGGCCCCCTCGGAGTATGGGCAGATCGAGGAGACCATGGCCCCCTCAGCGCTGGCACTGATTGGCGATTGGATTAGCCAACAATCCGGGCACTGATCGGCGGCCAGGTTCTCGATCTGAATTGGTCGGTCGCCGGCTTTGCCAAGTGCCCTGGAATGCGCCATTTCCCCAGATTCGCCACGCGAAAATGTGGCCAGAAAAACCTTGCAGAATCGCAAGGAATCCGTAAACTTAAGAAATCGTAATAGACGACGCTCTGATTATGCGGCTTTTACGGAACCAGGTTCGGGAGGGCCGATCAGGCCCATCGCGATCCTATTCGACCGGGAAACGGGGATTCGAATCGATGAGCGGAATTCGCATCTTCCAACTGCTGGAACCTTTAATGGCCGGAAGCAGTGCCAAGGCTCGACTCCTGAACTGGAATGGTGAGCGCTATACCTCAAGCGCCTTTGCGACCGTCACGGTTCATGACTTCGTAGGAGAACATGGTTCGGCCGGCGACCGCGGTTATTGCTACTTGTCGGATGATTCGCACCGCTGGGAGGTGCTGGGCACCCTGGCCGACCACGGCATTCATCGCAGAGAACAGAACGCCGCTGCGGGGAAGGATGAGCGAGAGGATGGAGCAAGGGAAAACCGTCGACCCTTGTTCCCCGCCCTGGGGCAGGGCTCGCATGATGATTGGCCGAGTTCGGCGCTCATGTAAATGTCGCCGGGCTTGGGGATGCGGGATCGCTCGTTCTTCATTCGGGACGCGGTCGGAATGATGCCACATCCGACCGCGTCTTTTTTTCCTCGCGTCCAGCGCCGGTTGCCAACCCTATCATGTCACCGGGGCGATGCCCGCAGCCAGCCCGTTGCCGGTCGCGATGCGGTCGGTATTTGCTCGCATTTGCCCCCGGCGTTCGGTAAAATCCGAATCTACCTGCCCGATCGGTCGCGAGCCGCCTTGCTCGACACTAACGACTGCCTGCCATCCTGCCCGATCCCACCATGCCAGGGAGCGCGCCCTTGCGGCTTTTTTCGCAACGCATCTTTGGTCTTGTTGTTCGCGTCGTAAGTACGGCGATGGCGTGCGTTGTGGTCTGCGCTTTACTGACCGGGACGGCTGTGGCACAGGCCGCGCTCAACAAAGATGGTGTACCGCAGTTTGAAAGCGACGTGCTGCCGATCCTGACAGCGCACTGTCTGAAGTGTCACGGTCGCGAGGCCCGCAAAGCCAGTCTCGACCTGCGGACCATGTCGCTGATCGGGCGCGGTGGAGAGAGCGGCCCGGTTCTTGCTCCAGGTAAGCCTGACGAGAGTCCATTGCTGGACCGTATTACGGATAAGTCGATGCCTCCGGAGGGCGAGTTGCCGTTGACCGCGGAGCAGATCGACGTCATTCGTCGCTGGATCGAGGCGGGGGCGCCCGCTGCCGATGCTTCGGCTGCTGTCGACGACAGTGTCTCGGAAATCAGTGCCGCCGACCGCGAGTTCTGGGCCTTTCAGCGGCCCGTGCGCCGCGATCCTCCGGTGGTCGATTCGAGCAGCCGCGTCCGCACGCCAGTCGATTCTTTCTTGCTGGCCAGGCTAACCGAGCGTGGCCTGACGTTTGCCGCCGATGCCGACCGGCAAACGCTCGTGCGGCGCGTGTATTTCGATTTGCTCGGCCTGCCGCCGACCCCCGCCGAAGTCGCTGAGTTCGTCAACGATCAAACCCCCGATGCGTACGAGCGCTTGCTCGACCGATTGCTCGCTTCGCCCCACTTCGGCGAACGCTGGGGCCGGCATTGGCTCGATGCGGCCGGCTATGTCGACGTCTATGGCGGCGACAACGATGCTGGAATCATCAAGTTGGCCGAGGGAAAATGGCGCTACCGCGACTATGTCATTCGCAGTTTCAACAGTGATAAACCATTCGATCAATTCCTCGCCGAACAACTGGCGGGCGACGAACTGACCGACTGGCGAGCGGCGGACCATTTCTCGCCGGCCATGCTCGATAACTTGATCGCCACCACGTTCTTGCGCGCAAGTGCGGACGACACCGACGAAAACGAGCTGAACACGGCCGATATCCGTCACGGAGTGCTCGCCCGCACCGTCGAGACCGTGGCAAGCAATTTGCTGGGGCTGACGGTGAATTGCGCCCGCTGCCACAGCCACAAGTACGACCCCATTCCGCAGGCCGATTATTACCGATTGACGGCGCTCTTCACGCCGGCATTCAATCCGCAGAGCTGGTTGCAGCCGCGCGACAGGGCGCTGGCCGACATTTCCCCTCGCGAACGTGCGGCAGGCGAAGAGCACAATGCGAAGATTCAAAAGCAACTCGACGAGTCCAGGCGGCAGTTGGCCGACGTGCGCCGCCCTCATGAAGAGCAGATTTTCGAGGCCAAACTTTCGACCCTGCCTGAGGCGATCCGCGCCGATACCAAAACGGCCGTTCAGACTCCCAAAGAGAAGCGCAGCGAGGTTCAGAAATATCTCGCCGACAAATTCGCCGCCACGCTGCAAGCGACACCTGGCGAGGTGAACGCCTCGCTGAGCGCTACGGAGCGCGAGCAAGTGATGCGGCTGGAAACGGACCTCGCCGAGCTGCCGAAGAAGCTGCAAACCTGGGGAAAGATTCAAGCCGTCTACGACTCCGGGCCGGTGCCGACGACCTATCTATTGCGGCGCGGCAATCATGACGCGCCGGGCGACGAGGTCTCGCCCGGCTTTCTCAGCGTGCTTTGCGACGAAAGCTCGCGCGACTTGCTCGCAAGCGCCCGGCCGCAAGGTTCGACGTCGGGGCGACGCCTGGCCTTGGCCCAATGGCTCACGCGACGTGACACACCGGCGGCTGGCCTGACGGCGCGGGTGATCATGAATCGCATGTGGCAGCAGTTGTTCGGCGCGGGAATTGTGGAAACGCCCGATAATTTCGGTCATTCCGGCGGGCGGCCGAGCCATCCCGCATTGCTCGACTGGCTGGCCATCCGCTGGATCGACGAAGGCTACCGTTGGAAGCCGATGCTCAAGCTGCTCATGACGTCGACCGCGTATCGCCAGGCTTCCTCAGTCGCGCCGACAATGGCGAATGCCAGCGCCGGCGCGAGCGTCCAGGCTGTCGACCCGCAAGCGATCGATCCGGGAAATCAGTTGCTCTGGCATCAACGTCTACGTCGCCTCGAGGCCGAGGCGATACGTGACGCGATCCTGGCCGCCGCGGGTACGCTCGACCTGACGCAGTTCGGCGCGCCAGTTCCTGTCGAGTCGCGGCCCGACGGTTCGGTCGTTATCAAGGCCGCAAAAGAAGGGGCCAGCGATAGTGACCCTGCACCGCGGCGTCGCAGCATCTATGTGCTTGCGCGTCGCAATTATCACCTCTCGATGCTGGGGACCTTCGATCAACCGATCATGGCCACGAATTGCACGCGGCGAAATTCCTCGGCCGTGGTCCTGCAATCGTTGGCCATGCTGAACGACGACTTCGTAATCGAGCAGGCGGGGCACTTTGCCGCGAACGTCGCGCAGTTGCCGGCGGCCGAGCAGATCGTCACGGCATTTCGGCGTGCCTTGTCGCGCGAGCCGAGCGCGCAGGAAGCAGCCTGGAGCAACGAATTACTCGACCGGCAATTCGTCCGCTACCGGCCGCAATGCGACAGCGATGCCACGGCCCGGCAAAAGGCGCTCGCGCATCTCTGCCAGATGCTGCTCAATACCAGCGAGTTTTTGTATGTCCAATAGACGGCCGTGCATGATGGGCAACACAGACGACGACGGCTTTTTGCCGGCAGGAGTCTTCACGCGTCGCGACTTGCTGCGCCGCTCGAGCCTGGGCTTCGGCGCTTTGGCATTGCAGGCCTTGCTCGGCGACGAGGTCCGCGCGGAAATCGCCGCCAACTCTCTTGCGCCGCACGCTGCCGACTTGACGCCCAAGCCGAGCCACTTTCCGGCCCAGGCGCGGGCCGTGATCATGCTCATGCAGAACGGCGGGCCGGGGCAGATGGAGCTTTTCGATCCCAAGCTGGGCCTGGCCAGCCACGCCGGTCAGACGTTCGGCGAAAAAGTCGAAATGTTTCAGAAAGGGAGCGAAGCCAACAAGCTGTTGGCCAGTCCGTTCAAGTTTCATGCCGCCGGCAAGTGCGGCATGGAACTGTCCGAGGTCATTCCACACCTGGCGAGCGTGGCCGACGATTTCTGCCTCATCCGCTCGATGCATAGCGAGCACAACAACCACACCGAAGCGCTGGTGATGTTCAACACCGGCAAGATTTTTCCCGGCCGACCGGCGCTCGGCTCCTGGATCAGCTACGCCTTGGGGACCGAGAACCAGAACCTGCCTGCGTACATCGTGCTGCGCGATCCCGAGGGCTACAACACCAGCGGAACGCTCCTGTGGCAGAACGCGTGGCTGCCGGCACTCTACCGCGGCACCGAGTTCAGCTCGCAGGGCCCCGCCGTCTTGAACCTGCGCTCGCGCGTGGCGCCGCCCGAGGGTGCGCAGCGCGACGACCTGGAACTGCTGGCGCGTTTGAACGAAGAGCACCGGCGGCGCTATCCGCACGAGTCGGAACTCGACGCCCGGATCCGCAACTACGAACTCGCCGCGCGGATGCAACTGGCCACGGGCGAGACGCTCGACCTTTCCAAAGAGACCGAGACCACGCAAAAGCTATACGGGCTCGACAACCCCGAGACCGCCGGGTACGGGTTGCGCTGCCTGATGGCCCGGCGATTGGTCGAGAGCGGCGTCCGTTTCGTGCAGATCTTTCCACCGGTGAAACCCCAGTTCCAGCCCTGGGATTCGCATACGAACGTCAAAACCGAGAACGAGGCGATTTGCGCGAAGACCGATCGGCCCAGCGCCGGGCTGATCACGGATCTCAAACAGCGCGGTCTGCTGGATTCGACGATCGTCCTGTGGAGCGGCGAATTTGGGCGCTTGCCGGTCTCGCAAAATGGCTCGGGCCGCGATCACAACCGCAACGCGTTTAGCCTAATTGTAACGGGGGGTGGATTTAAACGCGGGCACGTCCATGGTACGACCGACGAAGTGGGGTATCGCGCCGCCCTTGACCCGGTTAGCGTCCCGGACCTGCATGCCACGATCCTGCATCAACTGGGCTTCGACCATCGGCGCCTGGCCTACGTTCATCACGGCCGCCCCGAGACGCTGACCGATGCGCCCCTGACAAAAGCCCGGGTCGTCCCGGATGTGCTCCAGCAGCCCGTGCAGATTTAGTCCGCTCAAGTTGCCAGCATTGTTTGCGAAGACTGCCACGTAACGGAAACGGTAGCAGCATTGCTCTCGACGGGGCTGACCGGCGGGGTGTATGGTCCGTCTGAGACGACCTGCGACGTGCCGAGAATGGCCAGAAAAGCTGGCTTACGACCGCGACTGGTATGACTTTCGCAACGATCGCCTGCGCTCCTCGGCGGTGCAACGCCCCATGCACGGTCTTAGCACGTCGTTGAGCTAGTGCGGCTAAGGACATTTAAGGCTTTCCATCTCACAACCGAGAACTTCTACACGCCTACCGCATGGACACGGATTGCCACGGGATCGCGCATCAGTTCGAAGACGCTTTTGGCGTGCTACGGGTGACCTCGCGGGCCACGCGCGATGCCATTCGGCACGCCATGCATGCCGATACCGAGCCAGGACCTGAGCCGCGCGTGCGCGTGCTCGATCGACGGCGTCGCGCCGCTCTGGCGGTCGGCGCCGGAGAGCTGCGTCTGGAAGACGGCACGACGCTCACGATCGAGAACCGCCTGCCCGCGGATGTCCCTTTCGGCTACCACGACTTTTTGCCGCGAGGGGCACAGGAACCGATTCGCCTGATCGTAAGCCCCGGCCAGTGCCCGGCCCCGCCCGACAGGATTTGGGGGTGGGCCGCGCAGCTCTACGCCGTGCGTTCGCAGACGAGTTGGGGCATGGGAGACATGGCCGACCTGCGAGTCTTGGCCGGATGGGCTCGACAGTTGGGGGCCGGCTTTGTGCTGGTCAATCCGCTGCCGGCCGTCGATCCGGTCGTGCCGCAGGAGCCGAGCCCTTACTATCCGACGAGCCGGCGATTCCGCAATCCGCTCTACATTCACATCGAAGACGTTCCCGGGGCGCAGCAGTTGGGGGACGACCTGGCCCGCTTGGCGAAAGCCGGTCGGGCGCTCAGTCAAACATCGCGCATCGAACGCGACAAGGTGTTCGTCGCGAAGCAGCAGGCACTCGAGAAAATCTGGCAGAGTTTTCGCGGCGCCCCGGCGTTCGATGACTTTCGCCGGCAATGGGGAGCGCCGCTTCGACAGTTCGCCACTTTCTGTACCCTGGTCGAGAAGCTGGGCGCAGACTGGTCGCGCTGGCCGGCCGAATATGCGTGCCCCGAGGCTCCCGCGGTGGCTCGTTTCGAGACGGAAAATCTCCGGCGGGTCGAGTATCACGAGTGGCTGCAATGGCTCATGGATGTGCAACTCGCGGCGGCGAACAGGACGCTACCCATCGTGCAGGATATGCCTATCGGTATCGCGACCCGTGGCGCCGACGCCTGGACCTGGCAGAATGTTCTGGCCGATGGTGTCGCGGTCGGCGCGCCTCCCGACATGTACAACACGCAAGGGCAGAACTGGGGCATTCCTCCCTGGGCTCCGCGTTTGTTGAAGCAAGCCCGCTACGAGCCCTTTATCCAGACAATCCGGGCTCTGCTGCGGCATGCGGGCGGTTTACGGATCGACCACGTGATGGGACTTTTTCGGCTGTTTTGGATCCCGCGCGGCAAGCCTCCGGTCGAAGGAACGTACGTCGAATATCCGGCCGAGGACCTGCTGAACATCGTGGCGCTGGAAAGCCATCGCAGCGGAGCCTTTGTCGTCGGCGAGGATTTAGGGACCGTCGGCAAAAACGTGCGCCGCATGCTGGCCGATGCGAGGATCCTTTCCAACCGGCTTTTGTGGTTCGAGTCGCATCCCCCGAGCGAATATCCCCGCCTGGCGCTCGCCGCGGTGACGACTCATGATTTGCCGACGATCGCGGGCCTTTGGACGGGCAGCGACCTGGCGGCCCAGGAGGCGCTCGACCTGCGACCCAATGTCGAAGCAACGACCGCCATTCGTGATCGGCTGCGGGAGATGACAGGCCTGAGTGAGACGGCCTCGGCCCCCGACGTGGTTCGAGCAACGTACCGGCTCTTGGCCGGAGCGCCTTCGAGAATTGTGACGGCAACCCTTGAAGATGCCTTGGCGGTCGAAAAACGACCAAACATGCCGGCCACGATCGATGAATGGCCGAATTGGCGTATTCCGCTACCGCAACCGCTGGAAACATTGCTCGAATCACCGCTCGCCCGGGATATCGCAGCCGCGCTTTCCGGGCGAAGTTCGACGAAAGCCGCATCGCCAAAGCCGGCTACCGCCAACCAGGCTGACGTAACAGGTCACCAGGTTACTCCTGTTATCGGCCCCTCAGAGCAGTAGCCGGGCAAAGCGAGCCTGGGAGCGAAATCCGGACCCCGATTGGTTGGGCGAACCTGATGCCCGGCCCTGACTTGCCGCGATGTCGATGTTCGCGCGCGCGGCACTTTCCATCGTCAAGGCCTTTCCGGCAAAATTCTTGCACTCGGTGCAACCCCAGTTTAGATTAAAAGCCACGCTATCGGTTTTGTTTCATCAAGCGAAACGGTCGCGTTGAACGGAACATTTTCGCACCGTCGGCCACGAGGCATGGCCCGGGCGAAGAGGGCTAGCGGCTCTCGAGAAGCAGGGGTTTCTAGCAGGCCTGGCGCAAGACACGCGCCGCACGACAGGCGCCACACCATAAGCGGTTGTCGAGGGGCTGGTTCACGCTCGCGTCAACGTGACTTTCGCAAACGTGATTTTCGCATCCCTGGGCGCACAGGGTACTTATGCGCCACAAGATCGACGCGTCGCATCAGGCTCGATACCACCGGCCGGAACGGTAACAAGAACTCAGAGACGGGCGTTTCATGAAAACTACATTGTTCGCGCGGTGGCGCCGCAGCACCAAGCAACGGCAATCTCGCAAGTCGCACGTTCGCGGCCGCCCGCTACGCGTGGAATCGCTCGAAGGTCGCGCATTGCTGACGGCGTCGACCGCCACCTTTTCGGCCTACGACGTTAATCACGACGGCTACTTCAACCTGTCGGACGTGATCAGCGAGATCAATTATTTCAATGCCAATGGCCCGGGTGCGGCGCCCGTGGCGGCCACCACCGGCCACAGTATGGCCGCCATGGCAGCGACAACGACGACCTCGTCCTCGACGACGACCAGCTCTGCGCCCGCCGTGGACGTGAACGGTGACGGCTATGTCAATCTCACCGACGTGCTGCACGAAATCCAGGCTTTCGACACGGTAACGCCGCAGGCCGCTTACACGATCGTACCGACCGACAATAACGACGTGCCGCTCAGCGGTCCCGTGGTAGTCGGGCAGACTTTCTACATTGACGTCATGGTGCAAGACCTGCGCGACGTCCCGTACGCCGGCGTCGCCGGAGCGGCCGTGGACGTTGCCTACACCGCGGACTCGTCGAATCCAGGCGGCGTAGCGCCGGTCACGCCACTCTCATTGCAATTCAATGCGTCGACCTATAATTCGCCGTCGAACCCCAGTGTTCGCGCCAACATCAATACACCGGGCGTCATTCAGGACATCAATGGTGCCGAGAGCTTCAGCACTGGTCCCAACGGGTTTTTCTTTTCTCCGCTGGGCGGGTCGGCCCTGCTGGTGAATCGCATCCAGATGACGGCCACTGCGGCCGGTGTGGTGAACTTCAACTCGGAAATTCTCAATGCCGGGCTCGAACAGACGATCCTGGCATCGGCCACCGGTCAGCAGACCGCTTCGGATTCGGAGACGTTGGCCACCAATCAGCTCACCTTTGGCTCGGCCTCGGTCACGATCGTCAA
>DASZWQ010000016.1 GCA_035546535.1 Pirellulales bacterium
CGGGCTTGTCGGCCATGTTGTTGCCTTGCGAATGTTCATGGTCATGCCGCGGCTGCGTGAGGCGCCAATCGGCTGCGCGTCTGCGTTGACACACACCCGCACGGCGCGCTACGTCCGGCCCCAGCGCTCGTCGAGCACACGGTTATATATGTCGAGCAGCTCGGCGAGCATTGCCGGGCTGGCATCCTGCGCGTCCTCTCGCATCGAGGGCAGCACGATGATGCGCCCTTCCAAATCACCAAATTGTTTCTGGACTTCGGCCGCTAGATCCGCGGTGGCGACAAGGACGCGGCCAGCATTCTCGGCGGCTTCAGCGGCAAGCCGCCCGTAGCGCTCGTCACGGCCGAGCTCTGCGAACTCGTCCGCTTGCGCCGTCAAAACATAAGGAACACCCGACTCCAGTGCCAAATGCCCCATCATCCACACGTGCTGGCAATGCACGATCTGCGGATCGAAGTCGGCGATTTCTTGATCGAGCGCTTGTCGCATGGTATCGCGCAGCGCATGGAGCTGTTCACTTGTGAGATCGGCGAAACCGCGGCGGCTGCCATCGGCTGCGCCGAAACAGGGCGGTTCAAACGGTAGTTCGGCCTGTGGGTCATCGCGCCGGCAAAGCACGC
This sequence comes from Pirellulales bacterium, assembly GCA_035546535.1. Taxonomy (NCBI): domain Bacteria; kingdom Pseudomonadati; phylum Planctomycetota; class Planctomycetia; order Pirellulales; species Pirellulales bacterium. Next base: position 621 of record DASZWQ010000016.1, read on the forward strand.
GACGCAGTGCAATGCGCTTCGACCCGTTGTCGCTCGCGCCAAAATCGATCGCGCGGACAGCGTGACCGGTGTCAGCCAAAGCGATCACAAGCGACAATACGCGCTCGCCCTCCGTGCCTTCGCCGATAGGCCCATCATTGGCAATCAGAACGCGCATAGAAGACTTGCCGTGAAGGGAACCCTGGCGCTACTGCATGGAAGTGAATGCCACGGTCGCGCTCGCGGCTCCTATCCTCGTGGGAGCGAGCACGCCGGGCGCGCCGGACCGCCTCAGTGTAACGAGCAGGGCCCAGCCAACTGAAGGCGCACCGCGACGGTTCGTCATTGTGGGACCGGTCAGGTGGGGCGTTTGGCCGATCCGGGACCGGTCGGGGCCGTTTGCCGCCGCGCTGGCTCGAGGTCGCGACTACCGAAGGACGGGGTCGCTTGCCGTTTTGCGCCGGCCTTTTCATTGGAAGTCGCGGGCTCCTGCCCCTATATTGAACGGCGCCACGGAATCGACGGTTTTTCGGTCTTTTGTCCAGGCGGAGCGAGGCCGCGTCCGGGCGGCATCGGTTGGGCTGATAAACCGGTGAGCGCCTTGAGTCGTACCCACTTCTGACGTTCACGCATCGCGCAATGGCGGGCCGCCGGCTGCCGGGGACACGCAAAACCAGTCTGAGTACCCCCCGCTCGGGATGTCGGCAGACGGGCGACTCGCACAAGGCGTTGCCCCCGAATGCATTGCCAGCAGGTCCGCAAAAGTTTCGTGAACGGACCGTTTTTCGCAGACCAACCGACCGGCGATCGACCGAATACTTGATCTAGACGATTGTTCTTGCTGTAGCGATTAGGGCCCCCTGTCCCTTCATAATGGGAGTTCCGGGCGGGAAATACCGGCCGAAGGCAAGCTTTCGGCGTAGAAATTGAGATAATGAACCGGCCTTATCACGTGCTTTTTGCGTGATTCCAGACAGGTTTGAAATAGCCCAAGCCACGAACTTTCGCGGCCTTCCCGCCGTAATGGGGGGCGCACTGGTAAGCGGAACGAGAACTGGCAGAACTTCGCGAACTGCAGCCGACTATGAGCACTGATCAGGTAATTAATCCTGAACTGATCGAGCAGACCAAACAACAGATTCGAGGGCTGGTCGGCGAGATCGCGCAGTTGGCGCGCCAAGACATCGGCGCCGCGGAATTCTACGGCGAATTCCTGAATCGCGTGGTGACGGCGTTGGCTGCCGTCGGTGGCGCGGTGTGGACGGTGGCTGACGGCGGTGGCCTGCAACTGGAGTATCAGGTCAACCTGCGCGAGACGCGGCTGGGCGAGAACGAGGAAGACACCGCGCGGCACGGCCGACTGCTGCACAAGGTGTTGCGCAGCGGCGAAGGCGCGCTGGCTGCCCCCTTTTCGGGCGCAGGAGATGATGCGGATGACAAGGTGGGCAATCCCACGCCGATGTTGCTCGTGCTCGGACCGGTGCAAATCGAGGGCGAACCGAAGGGACTGGTAGAAGTCTTTCAACGCCCCAATGCCGACATTCGCACGCAACGCGGTTATCTGAAATTCCTGATGCAGATGTGCGAGCTGATGGGAGATTTTCTCCGCTCGCGGCAACTGCGCCAGTACAGCGACCGCCAGACGCTGTGGAACCAACTGGAAAACTTCACGCGCGCGGCGCATTCGAGTCTCGATCCCAGCGTGGCCGCCTTTACGATCGTTAACGAAGCGCGTCGCCTGATCGGCTGCGATCGCGTGAGCGTGGCCATTCGCAAAGGTAACAAGTGCCGCATCGAGGCGATCAGCGGCCAGGATGTGATGGACCGCCGCTCGAATACCGTCGTCCTGTTGGGCGAGCTGGCCACCGCGGTGGTCGCCGCCGGCGAGCCGATCTGGTACTCGGGCGATACGTCCGACATGGCGCCCCAGGTGGAAGAAGCGCTGCAGTCGTACGTCGACGAGTCGCACGCCAAGAACGTGGCCGTACTTCCCCTGGTCCGCCCTGACCCAACGGCCAAAGACGAGGACGCGCCGCCGCCGACGCCGATCGGAGCCTTGATCGTCGAGCAAATCGAAGACAGCCGCCCGCGCGACGGCATGGTGCAACGCGTCAATGTCGTGTGCGAGCACAGCTCGACGGCGCTGGGCAACGCGCTGGAACACAACAGCTTGTTCTTGTTGCCCCTGTGGCGCTCGCTGGGCAAGGCCAAGTGGGTGCTGGCCGCGCGCACTCTGCCGAAGACGATCCTGGCCACCGTGGCCGTACTCGGGGCGCTTGTCGCCCTGTGCGTGGTGCCGGCGAGCTTCAAAATTCAAGGCAAGGGCAAGCTCCAGCCCGTGGTCCGCCGCGATGTTTCGGCCAGCGTCGAAGGCACGGTTGTCCAGGTTAATGTCAAACATGGCGACATGGTGAAGAAGGGGCAGTTGCTCGCCGAGCTGCGGAACACCGACCTGGACGTGAAAATCACCGAGCTCGAAGGCAGCCTGAGTCAGATCAACGAAGAGTTGGCGTCGATTCTGCGCCGCTTGATCGAGATCAAGAAGGCGGCCAAGAGCGACCCCCGGCAATCGAGCGCCGAGGAAGAGGCCAAGCTCGCCTCCGACGAAAGCCAGGCCAAGGAGAAGCTGATCAGCCTGCAAGCACAGTTGAAGATTCAACTCAGCAAACGCGACCGCCTGAAGATCACCAGCCCGATCGATGGCCAGGTGACGACCTGGGACGTGGACAACCTGCTGGCAGGGCGCACCGTGCAGCCCGGCCAGGTGTTGATGAGCATCTCGGACCCCAGCGGTGACTGGGAATTGGAGGTCTTGGTTCCGGAAGAGCACATGGGCTACATCGCCCGCGCTCAGAAGGATCTAGGCCACATGGATCTGGAGACCTCGTACATCCTGGAAAATGATCCGTCCGCCAAACATGAGGGCAGGATCGGCGACATCCACCTGGCGGCCGAGGTGCGCGGGGAAGATGGGAACACGGTGCTCGTACACGTCGCGATCGACAAGCATGACTTGCAAGAGCTCAATCAAGGCGCCGGTGTTCGCGCTCGTATCTATTGCGGCAAGCGAGCCGTAGGCTTTGTGTGGTTTCACGACCTGATCGAGTTCCTGCACTCGCGCGTCTTGTTCCGAATCTGACGCGCGGTGAAAGTCCACAGGGGAGCAATTCGCATGTCTGCGGGACGGCGAGGGAGTTTTTCCATGCTGCGTATCGGTGTAGTGGCCTGTGGAATCGTGCTGACGGTTGCGCTTCTGGGTATCGCCCAGCAATCGATCTCCGGATCAAGCACCGAAGCGCGTATCGTCTATCCCGAATGCCTGGTCAAGCTCAACGACCGCTTTGACGTCCAGGTCTCGGCTCAAGAGGCGGGCGTTCTGCAAAGCCTGGAAGCCAACGAAGGGATGGAAGTGCAGTTGGGCCAGGTGCTGGGCCAGATCGACGACAGCCAGGCGCAAAGCAAGAAGAAAGTCGCCGTCGCCGAGCACAAGGTCGCCCAGACCGAAGCCGAGAACGACGTCGACATTCGCTTCAACCAGGCGCAATCCGGCGTGGCCGAAATGGAATACCGGTTGAACGAAGAAGCCAATCGACTGGCAACCAAGGCCCGCCCCAAGGTCGAAATGGAAAAGTTGCGCCTGCAATGGAAGAAAGCCTACCTGGCGATCGAACAGGCCGAGATGAAACAGAAAACCAATCGCCTCACCGCCGACGCCAAGGAAGCCCAGGTGGACGCCGCCGAAAACGACATCCAGCGCCGCAAGATCACGGCCCCGCTCGCCGGCGACGTCATCGAGATCACGCCGGGGGTCGGCGAATGGCTCAACCCGGGCTCACCCATCCTGCGCATCGTGCAACTCGATAAGCTGCGCGTCGAAGGCATTCTGAATATCAAGGACTTTGGACCCGACCAGATCGCCAACCGCCCTGTGCGGGTTACAGCCCAAGTCGGCCCGAACCGCATGGAAGAGTTCCAGGGCAAGGTCGTCTTTATTGACCCTGAAGTGGTCAAAGGGGGCCGTTATCGCGTGCTGGCCGAAGTCGTCAATCGCCGTGCCGAAGGCGACGGCCCGTGGCTCTTGCGGCCCGGCATGCAGCCCCAGGAAATGGTGATCGACGCACTGCCGGGTAAGCCGTCGGGCACGGCGCAGCAAGCGCCACGCGCCGGCACGCACTAGGGCAATGAGCGGCGTCCCATGACCTTGCGGCCTCACCGTCTGCCAGCCACTCCTCGAATGCTGCTGGCGACAAGAAATCGCGTGACCGGTCCGGCGTAGAAGAAGCTTCGCAACATGGCAACGTTGGCTGACAGCCTGGTCTCTAGTTCCGCACGGCGGCTGGGGGTCCGCGCTCGTCCCGACCTGTCGGTCAAACGCCACCGCTACCACGGCCGCTCGTATTGGGTCGTTAAGGAGCCGGTGAGCCTCTCCTATTTCCGCTTCCAGGAGGAGGAGTTCGCCATCCTGCAGATGCTCGACGGGCAAACCAGCCTGGATGAGATCAAGGATCGCTTCGAGGCGGAGTTCCCGCCGCAAAAAATTACCGTCGAGGAATTGCAGCAGTTCGTCGTCACCCTGCATCGCCGCGGGCTAGTGATTGCCGATACACCCGGCCAAGGCGGCCAACTCAAGAAGCGTCGCGACGAACGCTGGTGGCAGGAATTCTGGGGCAAGCTCTCCAACGTGCTTTCGGTCCGCTTTCGCGGCATCGACCCCGATCGGCTGCTCACCTGGCTGCACAAGCGCGTCGCCTTCATGTACAGCACGCCGGCGGTCGTCTGCAGCCTGTTCCTCATGCTTTCGGCGCTGACCTTGGTCTTGGTACAACTCGAGGAGTTTCAGGCGAAGCTGCCGGGCTTTCACGATTTCTTCAACTTGCACAATGCCATCTGGATTGGCGTCACGCTGGCCGTGACCAAGGTGATCCACGAATTCGGCCACGGACTGACGTGCAAACATTTCGGCGGCGAATGCCACGAAATGGGCGTCATGCTGCTGGTGATGACGCCCTGCCTGTATTGCAACGTCTCCGACTCGTGGATGCTGCCCAGCAAATGGCAGCGAGCCATGATCGGCGCGGCGGGCATGTACGTCGAGTGCATCATCGCCTCGATTTGCACCTTCCTGTGGTGGTTCAGCAACCCCGGGCTGTTGAATCAATTGTGCTTGAGCACGATGTTCGTCTGCTCGGTCAGCACGATCGTTTTCAATGGTAACCCGCTGCTGCGGTACGACGGCTATTACATCCTCTCGGACATTCTCGAGATCCCCAACCTGCGGCAGAAATCCAGCGAGATTCTCAATCGCAAGCTGAGTCACTGGTGCCTGGGGATCGAGCAGCCCGATAACCCGTTTCTGCCCGATCATCATCAGACGCTGTTCGCGATCTACAGCCTGGCGGCGGTGACGTACAGTTGGATCGTCGTATTTTCGATTCTGTGGTTCTTGCAGCGAATGCTCGAGCCTTACCATTTGAAGAGCATCGGCCGCGTCATCGCGGCCTTCGCGATGTACGGCCTGTTCGTGCAGCCGATGTGGAAGCTGTACAAGTATTTCAGCGTGCCGGGGAGGACCGATCAGGTGAAAAAGTTACGCTTGCTCGCCACGGTGGCCATCGTGGGCCTGGTGGCGCTGGCCGTCTTCGCCCTCCCCCTGCCGCACCGCGAATATTGCACTTTGCAGATTCAGCCCCATGACGCCGTCAGCGTGCGTGTGGTCATTCCCGGACGCATCGAGGAGATTCTGGTCGAACCCGGACAGCAAGTGAAAGCGGGGCAATTGCTGGTGCGCATGAGCAATCCGGACCTCGAGCTATTGATTGCCGATCTCGAAGGTCGGCTGGCCGTCGATCGCGCCAAGTACGAGGGATTGCAACTGCAACAGTTCCGCAACGACACCGCAGCGCTGCAAATGTCGAGCGTGCACGAAAACATCATGTCGACCGAAGAAGCGTTGCGGCAAAAGCGCGCCGATCTGGAGCGATTGAACCTCGTGGCGCCGATTGCCGGCACCGTGCTGCCGCCTACCGAGCTGCCGCGCAAAGCGGTGAATCCCGATGGACAGTTACCCGGCTGGTACGGCACGCCGCTCGAGGAGCATAATCTCGGTTCCTTCCTCACCGAGAGTACGCTCGTCTGCCTGATTGGTGATCCCAACCAGATGCAGGCCGACCTGGTTCTCGATCAATCGCAACTCGACTTCATCGCCACCGGGCAGGACGTCGACATCAAGCTGGACCATTTGCCGCTCGACAAATTCCAGGGGCGAATCGTGACCATCGCTTCGGAGGATATGAAGGTCACGCCCAAGAACTTGTCCAACAAAGCCGGTGGCGAACTGCCGTCGAAAACGGACGAATCGGGCGTCGAGCGCCCCTGGAGCCCATCGTACCAGGCCCTGGTCTTTCCACTGGAGGGACCCGATGACCTCTTGCGCAGCGGCTTACGCGGCCGGGCGAAGATTCACGCCCGCTGGCAGACGGTCGCCCAGCGCGCCTGGCGTCTGATCGGTAATACGTTCAACGTTCGCCTGTAGCCAGATTCTTGCAGCACCGGTCAATTCTCACCACGGCCGCGGCAATATCGCCGGTGCTCCGGGCCGCAATCCCAGGCGCTCTTCCCGATACGCCGGCAACGCGTCGATCGGCGGCAATTCCGTCGCTGTCAGGCTCTCGGCCGAGCCCGGGGCGTGATCCGCCTCTGGTAGCGCCACGGCGAACTCGTCGATGACTTGATCATCGAGATCGAGCACGCGCACCGCCAGATGATCGGCGTAAACGTCGACCAGGCCGTAGTGATTCTTGCCCGCGGTGAACGAGGCCGTTATGGCCTCGGGCTCGGCGGCCGCATACAGGTTCGGGGCGCCCCCGCCGCTGACCACGTAAGTGATGCCGTCGAGCGGCTTGGTGCGCTCGTAGTAATGGTTGTGCCCACAGAGGACGAGCGTCGCGTCCGAATGTTTCAGCGCGCCGTGCGTCCACAGGCGGAACAAATACATGTTCGCCCAGTCACGGTTGCTGGCCGTGAAAATCGGCCGGTGCTGACAGACAACCGTCGGCCCCGGATGTCGCGACAGTTCCCATTTCAAGAACTTCGCCTGCTCAGTGCCTGGCAGGGGAAATCGCTCGGAGTTGAGCATCACGAAATTCAGCCCGCGATGCTGGAAGTGATAGAACGTGCGCGGCAGGTGCGAGAAATACTGCCGGAAGCGAATCTCCCCGCGATCGTCGTAGCACCGCTCTTTGTCATGATTGCCGACAACGGGCATCAACCGCAGCCGTTGCCGGGCCGCCTCGCCCAGCACGTACTCCCACTGTTCGTCACTGTCGCCGCGGTCGACCAGATCGCCCAGGTGCAGGACGAATTCCAGTTTCGCCTCGCCCAGCTTGGCGAAGATGCGTTCAGTCGTATCCTGTCCCGCATGCGTATCACCGACAAAGCCAAAGCTCCACAGCTTTTCGCCGTGTGTGGAATCGAACGTGGGCACTTCATCGATCGAGGGCGAAACGACGCTCCATGCCCAAACGATCGCCAAGAGGGCGCTCGCACAGCACGCAAGCGCGATGCATCGGCGCGGCGAGAGCTTCATGGGACGTTCGATCCACTTGAGCCTAGGTTCCGCAAACGGCCGGCTTTTACCAGCTTTGCGCAATTGGCTCAAGAGAGATTCGGGCCGCGCCGCGTTTTGAAATACAAAAATGCGTCCGCAGATTTCACAGATTTCGCCGATGGATTGATCACCTGGCGACAATCGACTCAGTCGGAGCGCGTCACCACAGTTTCCTGATCTGTGTCATCTGCGAAATCCGCGGATGCATTCGTCTCGCAGCGACAATCTCGCGAGGACATCTACAGATGCTATTCCGCGCGCCCATGACCGCGCGCGCCGACGCGATGGCCCAGCAGTTCCGGCCCGGCCAAGCGCGCCTGCAGATCGGCAACCTGGCTGCTCAAGCGCCGTAGCTCGTCGTGCCAGGCGTGAATGTCGCGGCATTGCCGGGACAGATCAGCGAAAAACCCGGCCGTGAGCTTGGGGCTGGCCCACGCCTGCGCCACTTCGTTGATTTCCGCGCTCAGTCCGCGCCGCAGCCGCGAGGTGAACGACCACAGCAGAAGCGCACTCCACGCCCCCAGCACCAGCGCCGCGCCGAGAAAGAAATCCGTCCCCAGCACCGGCTGGGCCGTCGTGGCGAATCCCCATTCCGGCGCGAGCCACGAGTCGTAGAAAAAATTCTTGGCAAAGCGGTAGAGTAGTGCCACGCACATCACGGAAAACAGAACTTCATAGATGGCGCGGGTGAACAGCCCGCAGTGCCGCCCAGTTTGCCGGTTAATGACGGCTTGCAGTTGAGCCGAGGCATCGCCAATGAAGCTGTTGGCGACCGCGGCGGCCTCGCGTTGGAGGACCGCTGGTTCGAGTTCGCGGCGATCGAGCCCGGCCTCGGCCGCGTAGCCATCGATGATGATGGCGCCTGTGCGCAAGTCGGATTCCTCCCAACCGAGCGCCGCGGCGCGCGTGGTGGCCGACTGACCGCGGCGCTCATTGCGGCGTGCCCGCCAGCGGCGGCCACCTTCCAGCGCGCCCCACAAGGCCAATTGTGCCGCGCTGCGCACGCGCACCAGCGCCGCGCCCGCCACCAGGCCGCCCAAGCCCTGATACAGGCGCAGCAGGCAGGAGAACGGGCTGAATCCCCACCGCGACGTGACTTCCCCGACCAGCCGGCTCTCCCAGCTGCGCCGGCTGGCCAGCAGCTCTTCACGCAGGCGTTCGGTCAAGCGCGCGGCGAGCCGTGTGCGCTGTTCCTGGATACCGGCCTCGAGTTGTTCAACCTGCGCCATGCTGCTGGCAACTCGCTCCTGGCAGGCAGCGAGCGATTCACCGACCAGGTCCAGGAAATTCGCGCGACGAATGCGATGGGTGGCGGCGACCGTGAGTTCGCGCGTGAGCAAGTCCACCAGCCGGCCGAATTCGCCGCGCGGCTTGACGCCTTGTCGCGTCTCGGCGATGGCCGTCAGCGAGTCGACGAAAAACATCTCGCCGGTCGAGTAATCCCCGGCAAGTGCGCGCTGCCAATCTTCGCGCACGTCGGCATCGACGTCGGCGTGTGTTTGCACGAAAACCAGGCGCGCGCCGGCCGCGGCGCCCGCCAGCTCCTCCGTCACCCGCGCGCTGCGATACTTCTGCTGTGTCGTCGCCACCAGCAGCACGTCACAATGCGGCAAAAGCTCGCGCAGCCTGGCCAGGTTCGTGCCGCGCAGTGCTTCGTCTTCCGTCGTGTCGGGATCAGGGCAATCCAAGAGCACGAGATCGCGCAGCACCGGCGCGTCGCGCTCGATCACGGTCACCGAATCGGGGTCGATCCCCAGCATCGCCAGCCGGAGTCCCGGACGGCAAACGAGCGTCGGCTGCCGGGTCGTGGGACGTTCGCGTCCGGCGGAAGTGACTTCAGCCCCGACGAGTGCATTCACCAGCGTGCTTTTTCCGGTGCCGGTGCCGCCGAGCGTGGCCACGACCAAGGGCGAATCGAGCCGCACGCGCAACGTGTCAACGCGCGCCAGCAACCGCCGCACCAACGCCTGGCAATGACGCGCTTGCGGCCAGCCAGGACTGTGCTCGGCCCACGTCGAGAGCTCACCCGCCAGCGAGTCGACCTCGGCCAGCAAGCCCAGGTGCGTCAGCATTTCATGCGACATGATTTCCAGACACGCCGGGTTCAGACTTGCACGGCCGCCTGCCGGCGGATGCCAGAGCCAGGTTTTGCAGAACGTTTAGTATAACACGGGCGTGACGTGACCCGGCAGCGGCGGGCCCTCGCGGCTGCTTGTGCCACTTGAACCCTTTCGCCGAACTTCACAACGTGGCGTGCGTCAGCTCTTCGGGCGCCGGTTCGGGGGGTAACGGTGCGGGGGTGGGCTGCGACTGTTTCTTCGCACGCACGGTATCGCACAACCCTTGCACGTCGGCCAGCACAACCGTTTCATCCACTGTCACAGGTTGCCCCTGCGCGTTCTCTTGGGCTTGCAGGATGCATTCGAGAGCCAAAGCAACGTCGTCGGCCGTCAGCACTCCGCGCACGCGTCCCTCGTCGACAACCGGCAGGCAGGAAATCTGATGATCGACCATCAACGCAGTAGCCGGGCCCAAGGGTGCCCCCGACGGCACGCACACCGGTCCCCGCGTCATGACGTCAACCGCCCGCCGGCCGTGTCGGTGCCGCAAGTCCCGGTCGGTGACGATGCCCAGCAGCCGGCCGCCGTGCTCGCAGATCAGTACATGTCGCAAGGGAGCCGAGGTAAGCAGATTCATCAAGGTTCGACAGGAAGTCGTCGGCGGGGCGATCACGGGCGTTTCCGTCATCACTTGACGGACTGTCAGTGCCTTGGGCTCGTTGTCCGCCGCTTGCAGCGCGGACAGAACCGCCAGCCGCCGCGCCACGGCGCGCGCAGGAGGCCGGCTGGCGCGCGGCCGCCGATAGCGTCGGGCGTCGCTCAGCAGCGGGCGGCGCCGGTCCTTCCAGGCCTGCCAGGCGCAAACCACCGCCGCAATCACGAGCACGACCGCCAGCCACCACGGCACATACATCCCATCCGCCAACGCGGCGTCGGCCTGTGCCAACGGCGCCAGCGAAGTGTCGATCATGTAATAGCCGCAGACCGAGTTGTCGAAAGGAATGATCCGGGCGGCGAGCGACTCGGCAGTCCGTTGGCGCTGCGCGCCGAGAACGTCGCCGGCCAGCAGCAGCGCCGCTCCCGTGACCGCGAAGGCAAGAGCGTATCGCGCGCGCGAATTGGCCCGTGCCTTCGGGGCAGCGTTCTGATTCATGACGAAGCGGAGTACGGACTGGCGGCGCGAACCCGGCATCTGGAAGCCTCGGCTTCGGGTGCGGTAGTTTCCCTCTACTGCGCAACCCTACCTTGCAAACGAGCCGAGAAATCGAGGCTGAACGAGGTTTGACCACGCGCTCAATTGCCGCCCGAGGGGGAGCCGTGATCGCGGGTTTCCGGGCCGCGCAAAGCGTCATTCGGAGCGTCGACAACCTGCACGTCGATAATCCGATCGCGTTCGCCCTCTTTTGCCGGATGTTCCTCAAAGCCGGCAAACCCGCGCACTTCGACATGACCGCGCAGCCGCGACGCCAGCCATAGCGCGAGCAAGCGGCGCCCCAGCGGCATGAAGAGCATCAAAGCCAACGCGTCGCTGAGCACGCCGGGCACGATCAGCAATATTGCGGCGGCGAACAGTGCGGCGGTCTTCCCGGCCGCGGCCAGAGGGGTTCGACCGGCGGCCAGCTCACTTTGCACGGCGCGCACCGACAAGTGCGATAGCCGCCTGAGCAACAACACGCCGGCCATCGCGCCGAAGGCGACTAGCAACAACGCAAAGCCTAAAGAGGTGTGCCGCCCGATCCAAATCAATAGCAACAAGTCGGCCAGCGGCAAAACGAGGAGCAGCAGCAACGGATTCACAGTAGTGCCAAGTTTGGCGGATTGATATAGGTGAACGCAAGGCTCCTCTTGTACATGACTTGTGTCCAGCAGGTCACTTCCAAGGAGGGAGCCATGCGTTCAAGGGTGAGTCATACCATAACGAGCCAGGATGTTCATA